>DQLO01000417.1 GCA_015660155.1 Verrucomicrobiota bacterium | reverse complement strand
TCGCTTTGGCCGAATAAAACAGCCGGTCGATGTGTTCCTCCAGCCGAAACACGCGCCCGTTGTAAGCACGAATGCCTTCGAACAATCCATCGCCATAAAGCAGCCCGTGATCGAAAACCGACACGGAGGCTTTGGCCTCATCCACAAATTTTCCGTTAATATAAACCTTCATCGGTCGGCGGAGAGTGCCGCAACCCGCGCGGCGGGGCAATCCTTCAGTCGGCGATCCTTCCATCCTTGAGCTGCACAATGCGCTGGGCCGCGGCGGCGACCACGTTGTCGTGCGTGGCCACCAGCAAAGTAAGGTTGTGCTCGCGGTGCAGTTGGGCGAGGAGCGCGATGATTTCCGCTTCCGTGCCGGTATCGAGATTGCCCGTCGGTTCATCGGCCAAAATAATTTCCGGTTCATTCATCAACGCCCGCGCGATGGCCACGCGCTGTTGTTCGCCGCCGGAAAGTTCCGTGGGCAAATGCGTCATCCGATGGGCCAGCCCCACGGCGGCGAGCAATTCCCGCGCGCGGGATTCGGCTTTGGCTTGAGGCGCGCGCTGCACCAACGCGGGCAGGCAAACATTTTCCAACGCATCCAAATCCGGCAACAAATGATACGCCTGAAACACAAACCCGACGTGTTGACCGCGAAAGATAGCCGCCGCTTGGGGCGTTTGATGTCGCAAAGATTTTCCTTTGAAAATTATTTCCCCCTCCGAAGGCGCATCCAAGCCGCCGAGCAATTGCAACAGCGTGCTTTTG
The DNA here is from genome assembly GCA_015660155.1 of Verrucomicrobiota bacterium. Lineage (GTDB taxonomy): Bacteria > Verrucomicrobiota > Verrucomicrobiia > Limisphaerales > UBA1100 > JACNJL01. Next base: position 2,282 of record DQLO01000417.1, on the reverse strand, counting down.
CCCGAACCCGATGCCCCCTGCAACGCCACAAACTCGCCCCGCTGCAATTCCAAATCGACGCCACTGAGCACCGTCAACGGCTGGCCTCCCATCTGATAGGTCTTGCCCACGCCCTTGGCTTGCAAAACAAAATCACTCACTACTTTATTCACTGCGCAGTGCCTCCACCGGCCGCAAGCGGGCCGCATTCCAAGCCGGCAATAAACCGGCCAGCAGACAAATCAAAATCGATACGCCGCAGATTACCACCAAATCGCCCGGCACCACTTGCGCGGGCAGTTCGCGGAAGCCATAAAGTTTTTCCGGAAACAACTCCACATCGTGACCGCGCAGGAATCCCAAAAACTGGTTGCGATATTTCAGCACCAACAATCCCATCGCGATGCCCATCCCTGTGCCCAACACGCCCACGACGGCGCTTTGAATGAGAAACACAAAACTCACTTGCCCATTGCTCGCGCCCAGCGCTTTGAGCAGGCCGATCTCTTTGGTTTTTTGTACGCCAAAAATAATCAGCGAACTCGCAATGCCAAACGCGGCCACTACCACGATAAAAAACATCAGGAATTGATTGATCATTTTTTCCACTTGCACCTGCGCGAGCAACACGGGATTGAGATCTTTCCAAGTGCCGATGCGATAGCCCTCGCCAAGCAATTTTTCCAACGCCGCTTGCTGCGGGCCGAGCTCCAGCGGGTCGGTGGTTTCCACCCACAACATCGCCACGCCTTCCTCGAGGCCGTACAAATCCTGCGCGTTGTAGAGACTGCAAAACATAAAATCGTTGAGATCTTTTTGGCCCGCATCGTACACGCCGGCCACGATGTATTCTTCCGGAAAAATCCCCAACTCCTCGCCGGCTTTTTGGGACTCGCGCATTTCGTGAATCATCTTGGGCGAATGAATCAGCACGCGATCGCCCACGCCCAACCGAAACTCGCCATCCATCCGCGCGAAGTTGTAGCCAATCACCAACCGATTGCCGCGCAGGTTGAACTCGCCCGCCTCCAAATTATCCGGCACTTGGCTGACGGTTTTCATTCGCTCGGAATCCACGCCCAACAGCATCGGCGCATCGAAAGCCGGCGCGCCGATTTCCGGATCAGTTTCCATCATCACCTTGCCGCCGATGACGGGCGACACGCCAGTCACGCCGGGAATTTTTGCAATGCGATCGGAGAGCGCCTCGTATTCAATAATCGGCCCGCCCAACGGCCGCACAGTGAGATCGGCCGAGAATTGGAAAAACGATTTCTTCAGTTGCAAATGAAAGCCGGAGAAAACCGAAGTGACAATGATGAGCACCGCCACGCCCAACATCACCCCCACCACCGAGATGAGTGTGATGAAGGAAACCGAGGTGCGCTTGGGTCGCAAATACCGCAGCGCCAGCGCAAACTCAAACGGCAGCCATTTCATCGCCGCGAAGCTAAGACGAAGGGAAAACCGGTGCAAGGATTAGACATTCACATAGCCACCTCGGGTGTTGCCCGGCGGATCGCCAACTCGGTTCGCAACGGCTCGGCGGCCGGATAGCCGAAGAGCTTGGCGATAATCACCTCTGGCAGGCGCTGGATGCGGGTGTTATGCCGCTCCACACTGTCGTTGTAGCCCGCGCGCATGAGAGCGACCTCGTTCTCGAGTGTCACCACCTGGTCGGCCAGTTGCTGGATCACCGGGCTGCCCTTCAGGTCCGGGTAATCCTCCTGCACGGCCAGCAGCCGGCTGGTCACAGACTTCTCGGCCAGCAGCAATTCATCGGCGCCGGCGGGATCTAGGCCGCCGGTCAGCGAGGCGCGCATGGTCGCGATGCCCTCGTGCACCGACCGCTCGTGGGCCAAGTATTCCTTGGCGATGGCCTCGAGGTTGGGCAGCAGGTCCGCGCGTTTTTTGAGCGACACGTCGATATTCGCCCAAGCGCGGCGCACGCGGTGGCGCACGAATTGCAGGTCGTTGTACATCAGCACAATGAAACAGAGTGCCAGGAACACCGGCGCGATGAAGGCGGCCAGGAGATAATCCGTGGGCGCATAGGAGGCGGTGATGCCGAACCCGGCCAGACCCATCACCACAAAGCCATTGAGGCCGCCGTTCAGCAGCCCCAGCCCGCGCCGGCCCTTACGGGTCATCATTTCCTTTTCCGTGAGGTTGGCCACGATCAACGGGAAGTCGGAGTCATCGGCCGCCATGCGCAGCCGGTCGCCGGTGCTGGGGTCGATGATCGCCGGGCCAAGGATGTACAGGTCATCGCCCGGGCGCAAGTTGGTCTCGGTATAAATCCG
>DQLO01000137.1 GCA_015660155.1 Verrucomicrobiota bacterium | reverse complement strand
CGAGCATGGCGTCTTCGCTCACAGCGTTCCAGCCGCCGTCGCGCAGCACTTGCAATGCGCGGTTGTAATGATCCACCGAAAGCGTCACGACGTCCGTGCCGTTGGCTTCCTCGGCATCGAGGGATTCAATGTTGATGTCGTTTTCGCCGAGCAAAGCGGCGATCTCGGCGGTGACGCCGTCGCGGCTTTCGGTGACTATGGAAATCATTTTCATAACTAGGCAGGGTTAGCGGCAATGTCGGCCACGATGCGGTCGATGCGGTCGCGGTCCACGTGGGGCATCACCATAATGTGCGCAATGTCTTCCTCCACGGCGAGCTGCCATTTATCAAGCACCACGGCGGAGGGTTTGGGAAGCACCACGGTAATGGCATACGGATTGCGCCACGCGGCCACACCGATGGCGTTGAGTTGTTCCACAGCGTATTCCGCGCACGCGAGGCATTCGACCACGATGGCGCGAAAGCCTTCCACCCCCTGTGAGCGAATGGCATGCCACAGCATCAGCGGCGTGATGGCGTTGCGGGAACCGGTGATGGTGGTGTCCAGCGTGCCGACGTATTCGATGCTGCGTGCGATGAGATCAACGTGCGCCTTGAGCGCGAGCACCACGCCGCACGGCAACGGCGAGCCAATGAGTTTGTGGCCGCTAATGGACATACTATGGATCCCGGTGGAAAAATTGAACTCCGGCGCACCGTCGATGAACGGCAACGTCATCCCGCACAACGCAGCATCGGCGTGGATGTACGACTGCGGGATGGCGAGGTTTTTGAGAATTCCTTGAATGGCCGGAATATCATCAACGCCCTCGCGCATGGTGGTGCCGATGTTGGCGAAAATAATGGGCGGCACATCGCGGTGGATACGAATGCTCTCCTCGAGATCCTCCAAATCCATTTCGCCGGTGGGCCGCGACTTGATCATGATGTGCGGCATGCGCAGGAGTCGCAAATTTTTGCTCACGCTGTAGTGGGTGTCCTGCGAAAAATAGACCATCCCATTGGGGTAGAGCTCGCGCGCGAGGTAAAGGCCATAGAGGTTGCCCTCGGTCCCTCCGTTGGTGACGTAACCCCACCAGTCATCCTCCGGTGCGGCGTGGAGCGCGGCAAACCAATCGAGCACTTCCCGCTCAAACGTGCGCGTGTGGAGATGGTATGTGCAGGGATCAAAAGGGTCGCCGATGTTATTGAGTGGATAATCGAGAAAACAAAAGAGATCGTGATAATCAAAATTAGCTGTGACGGGATAGCCTGCGAAAACTTGCGATTGTTCGTCGATCATCGCATGAAACGCATCCAACCGCGCAACATCCTCCGGGCTCAACACGCCGGGCATCGTACCTTCCAGATTAACGGGGAGTGCCTCCACTCAATACAGTTTAGCCCAAATCTGAAAAACAGGCAAGTGGGAGAGAAAATGGTCGGACCGGCGAGGTTCGAACTCGCGACCTCCACACTCCCAGCGTTGGAGTACCCCTTAAATTTTGAGGACTTTTCCAACGTTCACTTCAGCGCACATTCGCGCACATTATCTTTGATGAAAGAACAGAGGCTCACTTCTTCTTCAGCAGCTCCGGATTCTTTTTGACCATCTCCTTAACCAATTCCTCGTCCTCGGCGATTTAGTCGGCTGCCTTTAACTCCTTGAGCATTTCCAGTAGATTACGCGTGAGGAGCGTGGAGGCGTTGGGGAGAAAGCGCGAGGTACCGAGCCACGTTTCGTAGCCGCCGAGTTCGTGTTGGCGCGGCGGAGGGAGATAACCGTAGCCGCCGTTGGCTAGCTCGATCAAAAACGTGCGCTGGAACGGGCTCTTGTCCTTGATCTCCAGACCGATCTCCACGAGCACCTCGAACGGCATGGAAACAATCGCCTGATCGCCGATGCGAATGGCCTGCACAATCACCTTCTCCGTGCGCGGGGCATCAGGCGCGGCAAACCGCAGGGTTTTCGAAGCATAGGAACTGGCCTTTCTGTGCCAGCCCAGGATCGCCTCGCGTTCCTTGGGCGGCAACGCCAACACTTTGCGGGCGCGTGCCACTTCGGCCTCGGTGGGGATGCGATAGCGCAGTTCCACCACGCGCTGGCGCACGGCGATGATGGGGTTGTCGTGATAGGTCTCGATGCCCTTGACGGCGATCCAAGCGGCGGTGGCCATCTTGGTGGCTACCACGCGTACCTGCTCAAAGGGAGCGCGTGGCGGGCGTTTTCTGTCAAAATCGATGTTGTTGATGTCACCGGAAGCACCGTTGCTCATTAGCGCCACAAAGTTGGCTGGCGGATTCAGGCCGCCTACGCGGTGCGGCATGATGCGCGCAAATTCCCCGAAGTAATCAGCTGAGGCCATGCCCACCACGCGGCCGTCCTTTTCGGTAACCCTCGGAATACCGCCGACGTAATGCAGCGCGTAGTTGGCCACCAAACCCAGCGGCTTACCGCGGCTGGTGCGGGCATACACTACGCAGAGCTCCGGATCAATGGGCCCGGCGGGTGTCACAATCGCATCCCGCGGTGGGTTCATGCGCACCTTGTCCTTGAGTCCCCAAGGATTCAGATCCATCCGGCCGGGCTTCAGATACCAGCGGCGGTTGTACACCTCGCTGGCCTCCTTGGCGGACCCAAAACCAACCTTTGCAGGTTCCAGCGATTGGATGGCCTTAATGAGTGCTTGGCGCAGACCCTCGCGGCGCGTTTTTTCATAAGCAATGCGCCCGGGCGAAGTGTCGCCGCCCTTGGGGGCAGTATGCGTGTGGGTGCCGGCGATGAGCATTTGCTCCGGTTTCCAGCCGGTCACCTTGGCTGCGGCTGCCTTGGCTTCATCACACATTTCACGGCCCACACCGATGGCGTCCACCACGGCAATTACCACGCGCCCTTGGCCGTTTTCAAACGCCACCGCGCGCACGTGCAAGGGGTCATGCACATAGGTGGATTTGCCCGAACGCAATTGGAAGGGTTTCACGGTTGGCGAAATATCCACTACCGCCGTGCCCACCCGCAAGCCGGCGGCCTGTAGGGTGAGGGTGGTTCCGACGGTGAGGGCCAATACGAGTGTGAAGAGGCGTTTCATTTAGCTGAGCATACACTTACAAATTTTCGATAACCAGTATTATTCAAATGCCCACATTTGTGACGTTAAGTCGGAATGAATCTCGGAATGAAACGGGCGCCGAATTTGGCGCCTTGCATTTGGGCTTTGTTATACCGAATCGAAAATGGTCGGACCGGCGAGGTTCGAACTCGCGACCTCCACACCCCCAGCGTGGGTGTACCCCCTAAATTATGGGGACTTTTCTAACGTTTACTTCAGCGCACTTTTGCGCACTTCAGCGCACATTACCTT
>DQLO01000342.1 GCA_015660155.1 Verrucomicrobiota bacterium | reverse complement strand
TGAATTCCGGTTCGCCGCTACCGGTTTGGCAAATCAAGCTCAGCCAATTGGGGTCGGGCCTGTTCATTTTTGTGGTGATCGCGGTGGGCTGGAACCTCCGCCAAACCGCCCGCGGCGTGCCGTTGCTGGGCTCGCAGGATCTCACGCTCAAGTTCATGGGCTTCGCGCTCGGCGCTTGGATCGTGTCCGGCCTGTTTACTTTCTGCAATGTGTGTCCGGAATGGAATTCCATTCTGCAGTTCACGTATGCGAACACCGCGCTGCGCCATCTCTTCGCGTGGGGCTTCTTCGCAATGGCGATGCTCGGCGGCATTTATTACGTGGCGCCGCGACTACTCGGCTCGAAACTCGATTGGCCCTGCGGGCGCACGGTGGGCTGGGTATTCCGCTTGATCGCCGTGGGCGTGGTGCTCATCACGCTGGCCGGCGTGGGCATGGCATGGGGGCACGGGAAGGCCTTGCAGCAAATCGGTGTAGAAGCCGCCGCCTTGCAAACCAAAGCCATCATGCCAATGCGTGTGGCGTTTCTGGGCGAACTACTTTTTATGGTGAGCAGCATTATTTTTCTCGGCAGCATGGTGTGCCTGTTGTCGCGCAACTGCTGCGGCGACTTCAGCCCGATGGCGCTCTGGCGTCAGATTCGCGAAGGCAAAACTGAAACCATTGAAACGGAAGGAAACGCGTAATGAACAAAGCCCCGTGGATTTTTCTGGGCGTGCTCTTCACGCTGAGCCTTTCGTGGTGGGGAATGGTCTATGGCCCCGCCTCGCAACTGGCCGCGCAATCGGCGGACAAAGGCGACGGCACCGCCGTGCTGCCCCGCGTGGGCCTCGCGAAACAGGGCGAAAGTGTTTACCGCGAAAACGGTTGCTACTACTGCCACACCCGCACGGCGACCGGCGGCGAGTTTGGCTACGAACTGCGCCTCACGCAATTGGGCGATAATCGTGAAACCACCGATGAGGTTCTCGGCGCGTCCATTGAAGAGGGGGATGCGAATCACCGGTTGATTGATTTAGCGTTTCAATTCAAAGCAGTCGCCAAGGCCAACAAGACCCTCGCCGATGCCAGCAAAGCAGCGCAGGAGGCGAAGGCCGAAAAACAGGCAGAATTGGAAACCGCAGTTGCCAGCGCGGAAGCGGGATTATCCACTGCGTTCGCGTCCTTTGGGAAAACGTTCACCACGGTGACGGCGGGGATGATCGAACAGAAGAAAAAAGATGAGCTTCTGTTTGCCGCATATGGATTGTCGGGGGTTGAGTTGAAGGACAAAAGTGTGATGACGCAACTGGGCATGGGCGAACAAATTATTGATGACCACAAAAAAAATGTGAATGAAGCCGTAATTAAACTCACCGATGGCAAGGCAAAGTGGCGCGACATTGAGGACATGGTACGCGGATTAAAAACCCGCGCGGGCGCGCAGTTTAAATTGCAGCCGGTGGTGATTCATTGGCCGGACGTGGAGAACGGCGTGGCGTCGCGGCAATCGGTGACGCGCGATTTCATGCACGACGCCCACGCGATGCCGGGCGTGATGCGGCTGGGGCCGGACCTCGCCAACGCGGGCGGACGACCGGCGCTGGCGGATGCGAATCAATTTTATGTGCATCTTTATCAGCCGCGCCTCATCAGCGAAAAATCGGCCATGCCGCCGTATCGTTATTTGTTCCGCAAGGTAAAACTCAATGCCGGCGAAACCGCGCCGGGCAATGCGTTGAAGCACGCGGACTTGGAGGAAGGCTACGCCATCATCCCCACGGAAAAAGCCGAGGCCTTGTTTGAATTTCTGAAAAGCCTGCGAACCGATGCGCTGCCCGAAGCGCCGATTGTGCAACTGCCCCCGACGGCCAACGAATAATGAGCGAAGATTTTTCCAACGTGAACGAACCCGGCGAGCCCAGCAGTGGCACGGCGCAGATCCCGATGGGCATTATGATCGTACTCATTTTGCTCGGCTACATTGGGTGCTACAAAGTCGATCAGTTGAACGCCAACTTCGCCGCCAATGTGCACGCGCCCTTTACCGAGCCGGACGAGGTGGCTTCGCTGGCTCCTTCGGCCGAGGAATTGTTGGTGGCGCGCGGCAAACAAATCTATTCCAAAAGCTGCGTAGCCTGTCACCAAGCCAATGGCGCGGGCTCGGGCACGGACATCCCCCCGCTCGCGGGTTCCGGGTGGGTGTTAGGCGATCCCGCGACCATCGTGGCCATCACGCAAAAAGGATTGATCGGCCCCATCTCCGTGGCCGGCAAAAACTTTGGCGCGGGCACGATGACCCCCGCGGGCGAAACGCTCAGTGCGGATGAATTGGCCGCGGTGATTTCATTTGTGCGCACGGAGTGGGGCAACCGCGGCGGCACGATTGGAACGGACGTGGTGAATGCCGCCCGCAAGACCGTAAACGACAGCGGCCAAAACGGCCAATGGACAGTGGACGGTTTGAGAGCGGCCGGCTTCGCGGTGCCGGAATAATCATTCCACCTTTGCAAAAACGCGCCGCCTCTGGGAGCATCGGGCATGATCCATTGGCTGGTGCTTTTTCTTTTCCTGTGTCCCGTGCACTCCCTTCGAGCGGCGCGGTTTTCCATCGCCCCCTTCACCGCAGACGTCACCGTGCCGATCGGGCACGGCATGATGGGAGGCTTGTGGCAGGCGAAGAAAGTGGCCGACCCGTTGTACGCCAAGGGCGTGG
>DQLO01000351.1 GCA_015660155.1 Verrucomicrobiota bacterium | reverse complement strand
GGGCAGTTTCATTGTTTTGTGGATGACGCGGCGAGCATGCAGCGCATTCTTGATCTCGGCTCACTGGTGAGCTTCACCGGCATTGTGACGTTTAAGAATGCCCAGGAAGTGCGCGACACCGTGGCGGCCACGCCGCTTGATAAATTGATGGTGGAAACCGACAGTCCCTTTCTTGCACCGATGCCTTTTCGCGGCAAACGCTGTGAACCCGCGTACACGCGCCACACCGCCGAGCGCGTGGCGGAAGTGAAGGAGGTGTCATTGGCCGAATTGAGTGAAGCCACCTGTGCGACGGCCCACGGGTTTTTCCCCAAACTGAATTAGCGCAGCCACGCCGCCAAGTGCGAGGGCGTGAGTGCGAGGCTCAATCCGTAAGCGATCGCCAAGGCCACGATGGGGGCGAAATCCACCTTGCGCGTTTCCCACGGCAGAATGCGCAGCGGTGTGAGGAGGCGTTTGCCGGATTCATTCACCGTTTTCCAGAACGCTTGCTCGCCAAAGTACACGTAGCTGTTCAACAAATACAACGCGAGCAGCACCATTATTAAATATATCGCGGCGCGCAAATCCAGCAGCACGAGCAGTGGCAAGTGGTTTGCGGGCAAGGCGACGGCTTCCAGAGATTCAATCCAGTTTGCCTCCGCAACTCGAAAGCCAACCGCCAGCGCGATGACTCCTCCCCATTGCGCGATCACCGGCAACCCACCCGGCCAACCGAACTGCGCCTTGAGAAATTCGCGCCATTGGCCGGTGGCCTCGGTTTGCGGCTGCACGGTGGCCAGCAGCGCGAGGCAAAAGTACAGCGCCGCCAGCCAGTGCGCGAAGCTGAGCATCGAGTACGCCAGCGCGTGCGGAAGCGAATCGCTTTTGAATGGATGAAACACATCGAGCAAGTTGAGGTGCGGATACCAATCGAGCCCCGGGCCGAATTGATTGTAAAAAACCGCGCGGCCTCCAAGCAGTGCCAGCAGCACGAGCAGGTAAATCCACGAGTGACGATACACCGGCCCTTGGCGGGGAGTGGGGCCGGCGAGGTTGCGCGGGGGTTGGCTGCGCGGCATGGTGCCCGTGCGCCAACTGATCCACAGCAGTAGCCCGGCGAGATTTAGAATGCCATGCAGCCAGTCCATCGGCGCGGAGGCTACATCATTTTGAGGAGGGTGTCGGCCATTTCCGAGGGCGTCTCGGCCACGCCAATACCGGCCTCGCGGAATGCATCCATTTTGGCTTCGGCAGTGCCTTTGCCGCCGCTGACGATGGCGCCCGCATGCCCCATGCGGCGGCCGGGAGGGGCCGTGGCGCCGGCGATGAATCCGGCGATGGGTTTGGTGCAATGCGCCTTGGCCCACGCGGCGGCTTCTTCTTCGGCGGTGCCGCCGATTTCGCCGATCATAATGATGCCAGTTGTCTCGGGATCGTCATTGAATAGTTTCAACACATCGAGATGGGTCATCCCCGGCACGGGATCGCCGCCGATGCCCACGCAGGTGGATTGCCCCACGCCGCGGCTGGTGAGCTGCCAAACCGCCTCGTAAGTGAGCGTGCCGCTGCGGGACACCACGCCGATGTTTCCTTTTTTGTGAATGTAACCTGGCGAAATACCGATGCGGCAGCCGCCGCTGGAATCCTTGCCCTCGCCGGGCGTCACCACGCCTGGGCAGTTGGGGCCGAGCAATGTGGTGGGGCTGTCTTTCAACGCGTCTTTCACCTCAATCATATCGCGCACCGGAATGCCCTCGGTAATGCACACCACCAAATCAAGCCCGGCGGCGGCACCCTCAAGAATGGCATCGGCGGCAAAAGGCGGCGGCACAAAAATCGCGCTGGCGGTTGCGCCCGTTTCGGCCATCGCCTCGGCCACGCTATCAAAAACGGGAACGGTGTCGGCGAACATCTGTCCGCCTTTGCCGGGCGTGACGCCAGCCACAAGTTGCGAGCCATAGTCGAGGCTCAACTGCGCGTGTCGGCCGCCAAAGCCACCGGTGATGCCTTGGACGAGAAATTTGGTATCGGGTTTTACAAGAATGGACATTGGAATTATTTTACTGCGGCTACAGCTTTTTCTGCGGCCTCGGACAAACTGTCGGCAGTGATGAGCGTCAGCCCCGATGCGGCGAGAGTGGCGCGGCCGGCGTCGACGTTGTTGCCTTCGAGGCGCACCACGAGTGGCAGCGTGAGGTGGGTTTCTTTCACGGCGGCTACGATGCCTTCGGCGATGGTGTTGCAGTTCATGATGCCGCCAAAAATGTTCACGAGGATGGCTTGCACATTGGGATCGCCCACGATGATTTCGAAGGCGGCTTTCACTTGCTCTTTCGTGGCGCCGCCGCCGACGTCAAGAAAGTTGGCGGGGTCGCCGCCGTAATGTTTGATGGCGTCCATGGTGGCCATCGCGAGGCCGGCACCGTTGACGAGGCAGGCGATGTTGCCATCGAGCTTGATGTAGTTGAGATCGTGCCCGGCGGCTTCCACCTCAAGCGGGTTTTCTTCGGAAAGATCGCGCATCGCGACGATGTCCGGATGGCGAAAGAGCGCGTTGTCGTCGATGGACATTTTGGCATCGAGCGCCACCACCGCCTCGGTGCCGTCCTCATTTACAATGAGCGCCAGTGGATTGATTTCCAGCATCGTGCCATCGCATTCGTGCCACGTTTTGTAGAGCGCCCGCAACAGGCTGGCGGTTTGTCCGATGAGCCGACCGCGCAGTCCCAGCGCGATGGCAATTTTGCGGCCTTGATGGGGTTGCAATCCGAGCGCGGGGTCGATGACTTCCTTGATGATTTTCTCGGGCGTCTTGTCCGCCACCTCTTCGATGTCCACGCCGCCCTCGGCGCTGGCCATCACGATGGGTTTGCCCAGCGCGCGGTCTAGCAGCACGGCCACGTAAAATTCACTTTTGATGTTTTCCGCAGAAGTGATTAGGAGGCGGCTGACTTGTTTGCCCGATTCGCCGGTTTGTTTGGTCACCAGCACATTGCCCAGCATCGCCTCGGCTTTGGCGGTGGCGTCCTCCACGCTGTCGGCCAAATGCACGCCGCCCTTGAATCCATCTTTGAAAGTTCCTTTGCCGCGCCCGCCGGCGTGGATTTGGGATTTAACGACCACGCGCGCGTTGCCCGCGTCAAAGAGTTTCGCGATGGCGGCTTTGGCTTCGTCGAGGTTGGTGGCGGGTTCGCCCGGCGGGATCCGCACGCCGTGGCGTTTCATCAACTCTTTGGCCTGATATTCGTGGAGATTCATAAGTAGAAAAACAGCGCCCCTGCTATGCGGCAGGGGTGGAGGTGTGGCAAGAATTTTGTGCGGGCTGCTAACGCTTGCCGAGTGCCACCCACGGTTTGCCGTCGTCGCCGGCGTATTGGGCGCGGGGGCGGATGAGGCGGTTGCCGTCGAGGTGTTCGAGGATGTGGGCAGTCCAGCCTGCCGTGCGCGCGATGGCGAAGATGGGCGTGAACAAATCGCTCGGAATCCCCAGCGAGTAATAAACTGTGGCGGAATAAAAATCGACGTTGGCGTTGAGGTTTTTTTTCTCGAGCATCAACTCGGCGATGCGCTCGCTCATTTGGATCCATTTGGGTTCGCCCAATTCCTTGGTGAGCTTTTGCGCCATCCGCTTGAGGTGTGGCGCGCGCGGGTCGAGCGTGGTGTAAACGCGATGGCCGATGCCCATAATTTTTCGTTTATGCGTGAGGCAATCCTCGACGTAGGCATCCACCTTTTCCAAATCGCCAATCTCGTGGAGCATCTTGATGACGCCTTCGTTTGCGCCGCCGTGCAGCGAACCTTTCAGCGTGCCGATGGCGCTGGTGATGGCGCTGTACACATCGCTGAGCGTGGCGATGGTGACGCGGCTGCTGAAGGTGCTGGCGTTGAAGCCGTGGTCGGCATGGAGGATGTAGCAAATATCAATCGTGCGTTCCATGTCCGCGCTCGGTTTTTCGCCATTGATGAGCCAGAGAAAATTGGCGGCTTCGCCGAGGGTAGAATCGGATGCGAGCAATTCCTTGCCCTGCCGATGCCGGTGGAAGGTGGCGATGAGCACGGGGATTTGCGCGATGAGGCTGAGGGATTTGTCACGCGCGAGGGCAATGTCTTCGCCGGTTTCAGGCGCGGCATCGTAGCAGCCCAGTGCGCTGACGGCGGTGCGCAGCACGTGCATCGGCGCGGCCTCGGCAGGCATGGTGCGGATGAGATCGATGACGCCTTGCGGGATTTCGCGGCGGCTGGCGAGATCCTGTTTTAGCGCGGCCAATTCATCCGGAGTGGGCAGACGCTTGTGATGAAGCAAGTGAATGACCTCCTCGAAGCAGGCGTTCTCCGCAAGGTCGTTGATGTTGTAGCCGCAATAAACCAGCTCGCCGAGATCGCCGCGCACGTCGCTCAGTTCCGTTTCAGCGGCCACCACACCGGCCATTCCCTTATCGATTGATTCGGCTGTCATTCCTGATTCGCTCATTGTCATAGCTAAAATATTCCCAACGGGAGGGGGGACGAGGTCGGGAAACCTAGAAAAACCAGCGCGCAGCGTCAAGCTTTCCGGTACACCAGAAACAGCTCATCGCCCACTTGCCGGCGGGATTTCAGTGAAAACTGTGCCGCAGCGTTGAGCTGCGCGAAGCCCAAGCCCTCGGCGATCGTCGGCGCCTCGCGGCCACCGAGAATGAGCGGGCACACCGTGAGGTTCACCTCATCCACCACATCGGCGCGGAAAAGCGCATCATTCAACTGCCCACCGCCTTCGCAAAGCAGCCGTTTCACGCCCCATTTTTTACGAAGCCATTTGAGTGCGCGTTTGAAATCGATTTCCTCTTTGCCACAAATCTCAACGACCCCGGCAAGAAATCTTAGTTCTTTCAAGCGCGCCCGGCTGATGACTTCAGTGGTGAGGATCAATGTCGGCGCGCCAAGCGTTCGGAAAATTTTATGGTGCGCATCCACTCGCCCGCTGCCACTGGCGATTACCCGCAGTGGTGGATTGGCTTTGGACTTCGGGCCGGGGCCGAGGGTGACTTGGGGCTGGGCGTTAAGCGTGCCCGCGCCGGTGAGGATGGCGTCGGCCTTATCACGCAGGGCGAGCAAGTGCGTGTGATCCGCGCGGCTGCCGAAAGTGGACACCGCGCGATTGGCGCTGGC
>DQLO01000100.1 GCA_015660155.1 Verrucomicrobiota bacterium | reverse complement strand
TCCTTGGAAGCCTTCGCAATCTCGGCGGCCTTGGCCTTGATAACCTTTTGCACGAGGCTCACCGGCAGGGCGAAAAATTCCACGCGATTGCGCCGGGCGATGTTGATGCCGAGTAGTCTTCCATTCAAATCCAGCAACGGCCCGCCCATTTCCGAGGGGGCGAGGGTGACTTCGTGTTGGATGACTTTTTCAAAACCGGTTCGCCGCACGCTGACTTTGCCGCTGAGTTTGTCATTGCGTGACTTCATGCTGGCAAACACCAACTCGCGATAGCCGAGCGTAATTTTCAATGTCTTCTGCTCGTCCTTGCGCTGCACCACCACGGTGATGGTTTCGCCGGCGTCGTGTTTGCCGACGGCTTTTTTCAGATCTTCAGTGGTATTCACGGCCTTGCCTTCGATGGAAAGAATGACGTCGCCGTTTTTCATGCCGGCTTTTTCGGAGGGCCCCTTGGGCGTCACGGTGCGCACGGGCACGCCTTTTTTATCTTTAATGGCAGTGCCCATCAAAATGCCAATCACGGCGCCGGTCTTTGGGATGGCGCGGGCGGTGGCGCTGGTGATGCCGGCACGCACGTAGGGGCGTGTGTCGGAACCGGCCACGCCGGCGACGACCCAGGTGGCGGGTGCAATCTTATCGGTCTTGGCCCACGTGTAAGTGGGTTTTTGGGTCAAATCCGTGGCGATAAAAGCCAAGTCGGTGGCGCTATCAAAGGCGACGAGTTTACCGCGATTGTACCGTTTGGCGCCGGGCATCGAGATACGCAGGGTGCCGCCGGCTTTGGCGGTATCGAGCTCGCTGTGTTTGGTGACCACCAGGCCCTCGTCATTGACGAGCGTACCGATCGCAACCTTGTAGCTTTTGCCATAGATGATTTGAACGGTACAACTGCGGGCGATTTTTTCCACGTCGCTGAAGGCGGCCACCACGGTTTTGCCGTCGGTGCGCAAGGCCGAGGGGAGGCTGGAGGCGGCCGGTGCATTCAGTGCGCCGAGGACGAGGAACAGGATTAGAAATTTTTTCATATTAAAAAATGATCGGCGTTACTTGCATTACTTGCGCGGGGGAAAGCCAAAGGGCAGCCGGGGCCGGGCGGCGGGGCGGCTGCCGAGGGTGACTTCGATTTCCATTTCCTTTTTGTCGCGCAACAGAGTGAGCTTGGCCTTGGCACCGGGGCGGAGTTTGCCGATGAGAGTGGTGAGGTCGCGAGACACTTTCACGTCTTTGTCGCCCACTTGGGTGATGATGTCGCCCACTTTGAGGCCGGCTTTTTTGGCGGGGGAATTGTCGCGCACTATTTCGAGTTCCGCGCCCTCGAGGCTGTCTTTTTTATAATCCACGGCGGTGACACCGAGGAAGCCGGGCAGTTTGGGATCGCTGAGGTTTTTCCAGTCGCTGTGGAAGGCGGGCATTGAGACGTGGTAATTCTGATCCGGCTCGCCGGAGATGCGGCTGTGAATGCCGATGACGGTGCCATCGAGATTAAAGAGCGGGCCGCCCGAATCGCCGCCGAGCAATTTGCAATCGCTACGCAGGGTGGCTGGGCGCGCCCAAACGATGCGGCCGAGGCGCACCACCGCGCCGCGTTTGGCGTCCAACCCGCCGGGGTTGCCGACGGACACCACCCATTGGCCGACCTTTGGAAGATTGGTTTTGTGCGTCTCGTAATGCGAGGTCGGCAAATCCTTGGGCTTGAGGATTTGCACCATGCCGGCGTCGGCCTTATTTTTGCCGAGCGCCTTGGCTTCAAATTTCCGGCCATCGGCGAGCACCACGGTGACTTTGCGCCCGGGCGTACCGGAGACGTGCCCGGCGGTGAGGATGAGGCCGCCGTCGCTGATGATCACGCCGCTACCGGAGGAGCCGCCCATTTGCAGGGTGACCGTCGCCGCCATTGCATCTTCCAGCATGGCCTGGACTTTTCCCTGAATGGCGAGGAGATCGGCGATGGACTCGGGCGCGGTTTTTTCCCACGGAGCCAAATCGGCCGCAGGCAACATCATCGCCGTCAGGCCGACGGAAAAAAGGAGATTTTTCAACATATGCATTGGATTGTTCTGTCGTGTCTGACGTATTTTAGACGGTTCGGTTACGCAAAGCAATGCAATGAAAGCGTTCCCAAAATGGGTTTTTGCCTGTGAATAATTACTTTTTGCCGCGCGGGAGGTGTTTATCGGCAAATTTGAGGTACGCTGCCCAGTCGAATTTAGTGACATCGTGCCGGCCTGTGCGGATGTGATAGCCGATGGTGCCCATGGAAGGAGTGTCCAGCGGCGGCTGTTTTTTAGCGGGCAGGCCCGGCAAGCCGTACAGTTGATAAACCGGATTGGCGTGGAGGCCGGCGAGGAATTCGCCTTTGGGATCGGCCCAGCGATCGTCGACGGCGCTGGCGATGTACACGGGGCGCGGGGCCATCAGCGCGATGAGTTGGTGCTGGTCGATGGGGCAGGCGTTTTCGTTGGCGTTGTATTTTACGAAGTTGCCGCAGAACCAATGCGGGAAGGAGGTGTTGATGCGCTGGACAGTTTCGCCGAAGGCCCGCCGCGAAAGGGCCGCGCCGCCGCAGCCGGAGTCATTGGAAATGACCAACGCGAAACGTGGATCCGCCGCGCCGGCCCAGAGGGAAGTTTTGCCGAGGCGCGAATGGCCCATCACCGCCACGCGCTTGTGATCAATCTCGCGATCGGTTTCCAAATAATCCATCGCGCGGCTCAGGCCCCACGCCCACGTGGCGATGCTGCCCCACTCGTCGGGCTTGCGTTTTTGGGTCTGGGGGTAAAGCGCGTGCACGCCGTTTTCCCAGCCGTCATCAAAATCCGGATCGATATCGCCATAATAAATGGTGGCCAGCGCGTACCCACGCGCGAGGATGGTTTCCACCGGCCAACGGCTCTTCGCAAGGCCGCGGCCGTTTTCGGTGGCGCGGTTGTCTTTCGTTTCGCCTTTCACTTTGCCGCGCACCCACGAATGCGTCAGCCGAATGGCGGGGTCCGGATAGATGGTGTGGTTGCCGCGAAAGTTCAGTGTAAGAAACGTCGGCACCGGCCCCTTGGCGCGCGCGGGCAGATAAATC
The DNA here is from genome assembly GCA_015660155.1 of Verrucomicrobiota bacterium. GTDB lineage: Bacteria > Verrucomicrobiota > Verrucomicrobiia > Limisphaerales > UBA1100 > JACNJL01. The sequence goes on along the minus strand of DQLO01000100.1, from coordinate 1,695 downwards.
AAAATCGTCATTCGCGGCCCCTTGCCCGTGCCGGCGAAACGCACCTCCACCTGCTTGCGATCGATTTTGCCGCCGAGCACGTTCTTGTGATGCGTAAGCACAAAGTAACTTTGCTTCGCGGGCTTGCCCGGCGCACGGCCGTACATTTCTTTTTTGAACAACTCTAAAATTTCCGGCCGACGGTGGGTTTCCCAATCCTTCACCGTTTTCACCGGCGCGCCATTGGCCATCACCAAGGGATCGGGCAGCGTAAACTTGGGCACCTTCCCCTCGTCGTAGTTGAAACTTTTGGGTTGGGCAATGAGCGTGCTCATGGAAACAAACAGGCTGGCGGCCAGCCATGGCGTGGAGTTCATGGCACGAGCTTGGCGAAAAATTTCCCCACACGCAAGCTTGCGCGAAGGGCGCTTTGGGTGCACATTACTTCCATGAACGGTATGACGCGCACGCTCATTCTCGGCTTTGGCCTTCTTGGGGCCGGCCACGCCGCCGCGCAATTTTCCAGCGCAAACCTCACCGTGTTGCCTTATGTGCAGCCCAACGGCACCATCCATTTGGGGCTCAACGCGAACTGGCAGTTTGCGCAGCCGGGCTACGGCCCCTCGCGCGCAACGATCAACACGCAATACCTCGCCGCCAATGGCATGCCGATCACCGTGGGCAGTTACGCCCGACAGTTGCGCACGTTCAACAATCAGAACGTGCCGTACCTTGGCCGCGCGCCCTTCGTGGGCGGGCTGTTCCGGAATCGCGCGCAGTTCAACCAAATGTCGTACAGCTACTTAGCGCCGCAAGTTACCATCACCCGCGTGGATCCCGCGGGCAATCCGGTGCAACCCCACGCGCCGCTTTTCTACGGCCGCGTGCCCGCGCCGCGCATGATGGGATTCATCCGGCCATGACCGGCTGGCACGCGCTTCCCATTTTGGTGATTCTGTTTGCCGCCGCTTGCAATCGCGGTGAGGAAGCTGCGCCGCAGCCAAAATCCACCGGCCCCGTCGAGGAACGTGACGGGCTGTGGTATGCCACCGGAACTTCAAATCTTTATTCCGGTATGCTCGCTCATCAATACCCCAACGGCACCAACAGTGCTGAGAGTGTTTATACGAATGGCTTAAAACTATCCCAACGGGCATGGCACACCAATGGCGTGCTGAAATCTGAATATCTTTTTCATGAAGGCCAGCTCACGGTGCGGCGTAGTTGGGATCTCCAAGGCGCACGGCAATCGTGGCGCAAGCGGGAGGGGCTGGCCAACCAGCAGGTGCAGCGCGGATTTGATTTCGTCGAGCGCGGGGAGTTCGTAGCGGGCTACGTGTGGATCCATCTTGCCGCCGCTAACGGCCAATCTGTGGCGAAGCAGGCGCTGCAGCAATTCCCGCCGGCAATGACCGACGACCAAAAATCCAAAGCCCAAGCCATCGCGGGTCAGTTGCTTGGCCGAAGCGCGGATTAAATCAATTCCTTCAACGGCGCGCCGTTATCAACGATGAAGCGCGGGCGGTTTTTCAAATCGGTGAACGTGGCGTCCTGCGGGATGCCGAAGTGATGATACACCATGGCCGCGAGGTCGGCGGGGGTCACGGGTCGTTCCGCCGGAAAGCCGCCCTCGGCGTCGCTCGCGCCAATCACCTGCCCATGCCGGAAACCGCCGCCGGCCAGCGTGAGGCTCATCACATTCGGCCAGTGATTGCG
>DQLO01000360.1 GCA_015660155.1 Verrucomicrobiota bacterium | reverse complement strand
TCGGCGGTGGGCAAACCCAGGTCGCGCGCGACTTCCTCCAGCGGTCGGCCGCCGTGATAAACCGGTAAGTGTTCCAGTTGCGGATTGAGCTTCATCTTCAACTCATCCAGTTGGTGCGGCTGGTTTTGCCGATCTCGGTGATTTCGCCCGAAGAATGTTTAGCGATGTAAAGCGTGATGCCGATCACCGACAAAAATGTTCCCACCATCACCAACGCCACAAACCAACTTGCCAATCCGCCAATGGCGAGTGCGTTGTACAAGGATTCGGCGGTGGTGATTCTTTCAATTCCCGTGGGCGGGTGGATGAATATTTTTGTAATCCACGCGGTGAGAATGATGATGGTGATGAATGCGTAATTGCGTTTGAGCCTGCGGCCGATGGATTCAAACATGCTCACCTTGAACGCGGGCACCAGCAAATCTTCGGCGACGAGTTTGCGCCAGTTGCCTTCCAGCTTGGGCTCCTGCCGCAAGAGCACGGGGACGATGAAGTGCGCCTCGAGCATCCGGACGCGTGCGCGGAAGGCGTCGTAAAAGCGGTAGCGCCGCGCCTCGATCCACAGCATCATCAGCACGATAGCGAGGTTGAAAAAGAAAATCAGGTGCGGCACTTCGCGAAAGGAAAAGGCCACGGTGAAAATCGTGCAAGTGGAGGTGATGGCCCAAGTGGTGGTGGTGTCGAGTCGTTGCCGCCAAACCATGATGCGTCCGATTTCGCCGCGATAAAAATGCGACATGGCGGTGATATAATCCTGACTGAAAGTGGGTTCATCGACGAACGCATCACTTACAGATTGATTATCCTCATCCAATTCGGGCATGGGTAAAGCCTAACATGAAAAGTTTTTACCGACCAGCCTCGATCTCGATTGCAATGTGCCTCGCAAGTTCGATGAGGTCGAGGTCGCGCCGCAGATCGCCAAACTTGAACGCGGGCAGTCCGCTTTGGTCGTGCCCGACCAATTCACCGGGGCCGCGCAGTTGTAGGTCAGCTTCGGCGATTTTGAAGCCGTCGTTGGTTTCCGCCAGCACTTTCAGACGTTCGTTGGCTTCGGTGGATTTTCCGCTCGACAGCAAAATGCAATGGCTGTCGTGAGTGCCTCGCCCGATACGTCCGCGCAGTTGATGAAGCTGAGCGAGGCCGAATTGCTCGGCGTTTTCGATGATCATCAGCGTGGCGTTCGGCACGTCCACGCCCACTTCCACCACGGTGGTGGCGAGGAGCACTTGGGTGCGATTAGCGCGAAAGTCGGCCATCACCGCTTCCTTTTCTTCCGGTTTGAGCCGTCCGTGCAATACGGCAACGGTGTGTGGAGTAAACGCTTTGGCGAGTTTTTGGGCTTCGGCATTGACGGCTTTGATGCCGGCAGCGGTGTCCTCGTTGTCCACCCGTGGGAAAATCACAAACGCTTGTCGGCCTGTGGCGAGTTCGGTTTTTAGAAAATCCAGAATCTTGGGCCAACGATCCGGGGTGCGAATGTGGGTTCTTACTTCGCCGCGTCCGGCGGGCATTTCATCAATCACGGAGCTGTCGAGGTCGCCATAAAGCGTGAGGCCGAGCGTGCGCGGGATGGGCGTGGCGGTCATCACGAGCAGGTGCGGGTAGTGGCCTTTCTTCACGAGGCGATCGCGCTGGGTGACTCCGAATTTATGTTGCTCGTCGATGACGATGAGTCCGACGCGTTCGAGGCTGAAGCCAGTTTGAAACAGCGCGTGGGTGCCGATGACGAGCGAGCGTTTTTCAAAGAGCGGCTCGGCCGCATCCTTGCGCGCGCCGGTGTGCAGCCGCACGCGAATGCCCAACGGCTCCAACCATTTTGTGAAATTGCGGAAATGCTGTTCGGCGAGGATTTCCGTGGGCGCCATCATCAGGCCGTTGTAGCCGCTCTCCAACGCGCGGAGCAATGCCAGCGCGGCCACGACGGTTTTGCCGGAGCCGACATCGCCCTGCAATAAACGCCGCATCGGATGTTTGCCGTTGAGGTCGCCTTCGATTTCCATTTGCACGGTGCGTTGGGCATCGGTGAGCTGGAATTCGAGCTGCTTCAAAAAGGGATTCACCAAACTGCCATCACCGGCGCACGGGAGTGCTTTGGCTTTGGTTTGCATCGTCACGCGCCGGCGGCGGATGGTGGATTGCAGTTCTACAAACTCATCCAACGCCAATCGTCGCCGCGCGGCTTTGGCTTGGTCGAGGTCATCGGGGAAATGCAATTGGGCGATGGCATCGCGCCGCGATGGCAAACCGGCGGCGGTGTAATTTGGCTCTGGAAATTCGCCGATGTGTTTTTCCAGCAAGCCGAACATCACGCGCCGCAGCCAGCGTTGGGGCATGCCTTCGGTGAGTGGATACACGGGCACGATGCGGTTCACGTGCACGGTGGGATCGTCATCGCTTTCGATGATTTCCGTTTCCGGATGGTCCAGCCCGGGGCGTTTGCCGCCGGTGAGTTTGCCGTACACCAGCACGTCGTCGCCGCGATGAAAGAGGCGGTCCATGTAATTACAATTCCACCAACGACACCGCACGCTGCCCGAATCATCCTCAAGCACAAACTCAAACATCCGCCGCCCACCGCGCAAATGGTTGGTGCCGAGCACTATAATTTTCCCGCGCGCGAGGCACGCCTCTTCGGTTGATAAATCGCGGATCGGCCGAATGTCGCGGCGGTCCTCATATCGCCGCGGGCGGTGCAGCAAGAGCTCGCCCACGGTGAGGCACTTGAGCCGCGCCAACTGCGCCGCCCGTTCGCCGCCCACGCCCGGCAACTCGGCCAACGGCCGCGCCAAAGCTAAGTTTTCCGAAGCCTCCTCGCTCACACCCGCGTTATTAACCGAGGACTGTCGCGCGCCCAAGGCGAAGTTTTGCACGTTGCTCCGCGCTGCGTTTGGCACCATGCTGTGCGCGTGGCGCACGAGGCGGATTCAGTGGAGCGTTTGTGGCAGGATTACGCCGGGGTCTTTCGGCAGTTCGACGACTTGACCCTCGCGCGTTGGATGTCCCAAACGCTCAGTCAATTGCAGGGACAACTGTGGCGCATGTCGCATCCGCTGGTGGCCTCGTATCGCCTCGCCGCGATGGTGGCGCACGACCGGCAGGTTTGGCATCAACGCCTCGTCACCGTGCCGCCGGATTTTCCCATCACCGAATGCTGCCGCGCGCCGTTGCTGCCAATGGTCACCCGCGATGTTTTGGAAAACGGATTGATTTGCCTGCACTGCAACGGCACGGCGGTGGAGATTGAAAAAGTGGGCGAACCCGCCGAGGCCTTGGCCGCATGGGCCGAGACGTACGCGCCGGTTCATGGCGTGGCACATTGGGATGATGCCCGCCGTGCGGCCCACGAAAATTATGACCAAGCCTACGAGGCGGCCGCCACGGAAAGCGAAAAACAACTTGCCCAACTCGGCCTCGAGTTGGCACCGCCCTTGGTGGAATTTTATCCCGCCGTCGTGTGGGAAGATCAGGACGAATGCCTCCAAGTGCGACCGGAAGATATTGTGACATGAATGAACCCAATCCCATTGCCCCAACCGGCAAAAAATCCAAGTGGCAAAAAATTCTTGGAATCGGTTGTCTCAGTGTGGTTGTGCTTTTGGTGGCGGGCGTGCTGGCGGCTAATTATTTTTTCAAGCGCGCGGTGGTGGAACATCTTGAGCGCAAAATGGCCGATGCGGGGTTTGTTGGGAAAATCGGCGAGTTTGATTACAGCATCGCGCGGCGCGAATTATCGGTGCGCGATTTGCACGCCGTGCCGAGCGGCAGCGTGCTGGCGGATCTCGGCGAAGTGAGCATCGCCGAGGGCACGATTCAATTTGATCCCGATGGATCCAAAGACATTGCTGAGGTGAAAATTCGGGGAGTGGAATCCGCAAAGGGCTCGGTGGGCGAATTGACCATTCAACCAGGGAAATCGTTTTCCGCCAATGATGTGACCCTAAAAAACGCCAAGGAATTTGGGGGCGGGAATTTTTTGAAGATTACCGAGTTGCG
>DQLO01000037.1 GCA_015660155.1 Verrucomicrobiota bacterium | reverse complement strand
TGCGACCACTTTTGCGTTGGCGACATTGAGGCGTTCGCGCACGTCCTTTATTTTTTTCGGCGCCAAGAGTTGTCGGCCACCGCCGCTTTTCAAAAACGCCTGCGAGGCGGCGATTTCCTGCGCAGACGGTTCGCGGTTGAGGGTCAATCGAAACAGGCTGCGAATCTGTGCCTCGGATGTTTTCAAATTTTTATCACCACGCACGCGCTGGGCGAGGCGGGTGGCAAGGGAAATGACGAAGGGGTCATTCATCAGCGTGAGCGATTGCGCGGGCACGTTGGTTTCATCGCGGCGGCCCTTGGCGGTGGCGGGGACGGGCATGTCAAATACGGAAAGGAATGGGTCGAGATTGTTGCGGATGACGCGCACATAAATGCTGCGGCGATTGGTGTTGAAAGCGTCCGAGCCGCCGAGCGGATTGCGGTCGAGCGAGCCGCTGGCTTGCAGCATGGAATCGCGGATGGCCTCGGCCTCAAGCCGGCGCAGGTGCGCGTGAGTGAGCAGGCGGTTATCCGGATCAGCCTCGCGCGCAGTCAGCTCTCCGCGCGGTAGATCCATGCGATTAAAGACGCTGAGTTGAAAGGTGCGCGTGAGGGCGAGTTCGCGGATGAGCTTTTTCAGCGACCAACCTTCGCGGACAAAGCGCGTGGCGAGGTGGTCGAGCAATTCCGGATGCGTGGGCAGTTCGCCGAGCTTGCCAAAATTATCCGGCGTGCCCACGAGCCCGCGCCCGAAAAGATGATGCCACACGCGGTTCACAATCACCCGCGCCACCAACGGATTGTCCGGCCGCAACATCGCCTCGGCCAATTCGAGTCGGCCGGATTGTTTGGTGTCAAACGGCTTCGCATCAAACGCCTCGAGAAAACGACGCGGCACGGGCTCGCCCGGTTGTTTGTGGCTGCCGCGCATGAAGAGCGGCATATCGCGCGCGTCACCCTCCACCACGCCCGGCGCGCGTTGCGGCACGGGCACTTCGCTTTCAAGCTTGCGAAACTTTGCCGTCAGCTTCGCGGCGGCGGGCGCGCTCGCCGGCGTGTTGGGCAAAAGGTTTTCGCGCACAAAGTAGCCAAGAAAATTCGCCTGCGAATCGCTCATCGCCCCGCGTTGCCATGCCACGATGCAAGCACGCAATGCGTCAGCGTACTGCTTGGCGAGCGTTTCACGCCTGGCGGGCTTGCCGAGGGTGAACAACGGCGCGACTTCGCTGGCCGCTTCATCGCGCGGGGCGGGCTGGCCGGGCTTTTGCACGAGCGTTTCGGAGACGCCGAACCACGAGTTGGCATTGCCCGCAGTGAGCACCGCCTGTTCGCCGGCGGTAGAAATTTCGAGATGCGCGTCATCACCTTCCCAGTATTTCAGGCTCCACTTTTGCCAGCGCCACTTGCCGTCGTTGAGCCGCGTGGCGGGATACACTGTGCCGTTGCGCGTGTAGTTTTGCACCACGTACCGCGCCATCACGCCGCCGCTGCCGCGCACGCGCACCCACAGCGTTTCGTTCGGCCCAATGCGAAACCGAGGCGAGCCGAGCATTCCGGTGTGCTTATCCGAAAGCAAATGCGAGTAAACGCCCGCGGGCAAAATGTCCTCGACGATGCGATCGCCCTTGGGCAACACCCGAAACGCACCCGCCGGGGCCGCCGCGCCGTTGAGGCCGTTGCCGTTTTGCACCCAGCCGCTCGCGGCGTCGTTTCGGAATTGCCAGTGCTGTGCGTACGGGCGTTTGCGTTGTTCCTCCAGCCGCTTGGCGCTTGCGGCAAAATCTGTGGCGACTTTTTTCCAGCCGTCGGTGAACGCCCCGCCCTCCGCCTTGCGCAGCCGTTGCCACGCGTGCAATGGATGGCGCGCGTCCTTCGCGCCATTGATGGCTTTTTGCAAATGGGCATCGGGCTTCAGCAATCGCTGCGCGAACTTGTCGGTTTCCAAAAGCCACTGCTTGGCCAGCACGGCGCGGATGTCGGCCTTGAGTATTTTCATCTCCGCTTGGTGCAACGTTCGACGCGCGGGGGAATCGACGTTGATGGTTGCCGGGCGCGTGCTGGTCATGATGCTGTAAAACGCGTGGTAATCCTTCTGGCTGATGGCATCAAATTTATGGTTGTGACAGCGCGCGCAGGAAACCGTGAGGCCGAGGAATGCTTTTGAGACGACGTCAATTTGGTCCTCGGTGGTGCGGACGAGTTCATCGAGCGCGTCGGTGGGCGCGAAGCCCTGCAGCACAAACCGATAATGCGCGGGGCCAATGGCCGACTCGTTGAGGCCGAGCTTGGCGTTCACGCGCGGCTTGGGCAGGAGGTCGCCGGCGAGGTGTTCGCGCAAAAGTTGGTTGTACGGCACGTCGGCATTCAGCGCGCGGATGAGGTAATTTCGGTATTGATTGGCGTGCGGAATGCGCGGATCGCCTTCGCTGCCGAGCGACTCCGCGTAACGCACCCAATCCATCCAATGCCGCGCCCAGCGTTCGCCAAAATGCAGCGAGGCCAACAGGCGGTCGACCGCATTTTCGATTGCCGATTGGCGATTGACGACCGCGGCCTTCGTGAACGCAAGTGTTCCCTCGGGCGTGGGCGGCAAGCCGATGAGGGCGAAGGAAAGGCGGCGGATTAAAACTTCCGGCTTTGCATCGGGCGCGGGCGTGAGATTTTGTTGTGACCATTTGGCTTGGATAAATTTGTCGATGTCCGTCGCGGCCCAATTGCCTTTCACCTTGGGCGGCTTGGGCGATTGAATGGGCTGGAAGCTCCACCATTTTTTGCGCTGTTCCCGAATGGTTTCCCACGAGGTGGCTTTGGCGATTTGTTCCTTGGTGGGCGGCTTCAGTCGCGGGTCGGGCGCGCCCATCGCAATCCACCGCTCGAAATTTTTGACCACCGCCGTCGAAAGCTTCGGCCCGTCCTTCGGCATCTTGAGTTCCTTTTCCTCATGCCGCAGCACGCGCAGCAACAAACTCCCCTTCGGCTTGCCCGGCGTGAACAGCCGCCCGCTGTCGCCGCCCGCCATCCAACCGCCACGCCAGTCCAGCACCAGGTCGCCCTTCGCCTTGCCCCCGCTATTGTGGCAATCGTAACAACGCTCCGCCAGCACCGGCCGAATGTTCTTTTCAAAAAACTCAACCTGCGCAGGCGTAGGCGCGGCCAAGACGCAAGTCGCCGAAAAGCCCAGCCAAAGCGAAATGGTTTTCAGGAAACACCGCATCGCCGTCGATTACACGTGATCGAGCCAATTTGCTCAACTGAAAAGGTCACGCCGCGACGAGGCTGGCGAGGACTTTGCGGGTTCCTTTGAAGGTACGGCGGCCGTGCATGGCGGTGTAGTTGTCGATGAGAGCGAGGTCGCCGGTTTGCCAGGGAAGGTCAAAGGTGAATTGATCGGCGAGGGTGCTGGCGGTGGCGACGTCGGCGGGGTTGAGCGGGGTGCCGTCGCCGAAGGTGATTGCTTTGGCGGGGTCGTTGCGGGTGTCTTTCCAGCCGTTGAAGGCGGCGATGAGTTGGTTGAAGAAGCTGTGGCGGTCATCGCCCAAGTCGCGCACGGCGGGGAGCACGGGCGTGGTGGCGCGGAGGTCGCCGTTGGGCTGCCATTCCCACGTGTAGCCGAGGGCGGTCATGCGGGCCTCGGCGGCTTCACGGGTTTCGGCGCTGAAGGTGCTTTGCCAACTGCGGCCCATGCCGGAGGATTTATCGGCCTCGGCAGGCATCACGTTGGAATATTTCAGGCCTTTGTTTTTGCAATCGTCGGCGAAGGCGGGGCGTTGTTCGACGAGGTGTTCCCAGAGAATATCCGAGCGGCAAACGGGCGTGGTGCCGCCTTCGGTCGGCGCGGTTTGGCAGAAGAAAAAAAGTTTGGCGGGCGGCGAAGGCGTCTGCGCCATTTCGTGATGCAAAAAAATGGTGACCTCGGGCGGGGCCTCGTTGGCGGAGAACACGCGCGGGGTGTAGTTGATGCGGTACGCGTTGGAAAGGGAATCGGCGTAGGAAAAATTCGGAAAATCAAACGCGCCGACGATGGCATTGAAATCCTCGGGCGAAGCGAGCGGCAGTCCGCGCAGGAGCACCGCGCCGTGCGCGGCGGCTTGGGCGTCGAGTTCGGCGGCGTGATCGCGTGCCCACGCGCAGGCATCGTCGAGGCTGGCGGCGTTCACCTTCACCGCGAGCGGGAAGGGTTGGCCGTGGTATTCGTGTTGGCCGGGGAGGGTGAGTGGCGTTGCGGAATTCATAAGCGGGAATTATTTTGGGCGCAGAGCTGATTTACAAAAGCAAAGATTCACCCCGCGCTCGGGAGAACGCAGGGTGAAGTGATTCTTTAAATTGTTTTAGGCCACCGCTATTTGTTGCGGTTTTTTCCCAACTCATCCTTGGTGAAGGGATGCGCCTTGAGGATTTGGTCCACGTAGAAAAAGCTGGTCTTGGCTTTAACCTCATTGCTCACACGCGTGACGGTGGCGGGGCTCACGGGCTTGGCGTCGTTGCCGAAGGTGTTGCGCACGTACGTGAGCACGGCGGCGACTTCCTTGTCATTGAGCAAGCTGCGGAAGGGCGTCATCGGCGGCGTGGTGGTGGTGGGTGAATTGTAGGTGAACCCTTTCACCGTGAGTTCGCCCCACAAACCCTTGAGGGTGATTTTGATGAGCCGATCCTCGTTGCCGCCGGCCCATTCGCTGTCGGTCAGCGGTGGGTACAGTTTGGGCAAGCCTTTGCCGTTAAGCTGATGGCACGTGGCGCAGTGGCCTTCGCGCACGAAGATTTTCGCGCCGTGCTTGTACAACGCAACGTCGGCTTTCGAGAAACCGCGGTTGCGCAGCTCGGCGGTGGGCGTCATTTCCGGCTTCACTTCGGCGATGGGTTGATTGCCGCCGGGGGCAATCTTGCGCGGGTCGCGTTCCCAATATTGCTTCACCGTGGCGGCCGCGATGCGGGCATCGCCCACGGGCGAGGCGAGCACGGTTTTGAGCAACTCCTGGTTTTGCACGTTGTGTTGTTGATGCAGCCACAGCGCTTCCAGCAAATGATGCGCGTGCGCGGGATTTTTTGGGTCCCACTGTTTCACCCACTTGGCCAGCGCGGCCATCACTTCCTTGGAGTCGCGCTCGCTCAGTTCGATTTGTGCGCGGCGGCGGATGCCGTTGGTACGCTCTTTTAATAAATCCAACAGCGCGGCAATCGGCTGGCCGTCCACGTTCACGTGCTTCGCCAGCGGGCGGCCGGCGGCGGTGATGCGGTACACGCGACCGTATTCGTGGTCGCGGCTGGGGTCGCGCACGTTGTGTTGCATGTGGCCGATGATGATGTTTTGCCAATCGGAAACATACATCGCGCCGTCATCGCCAATCTCAAAATCCGTCGGGCGAAAGTTGCGATCCTTGGGTGACTGCAAAAAGTCTTCCGTCTGCACGCCCCACACATCGCCGGGCGAGCCTTTGGGTTTGGAGTTCGCGTCATTCGGATTGGATTTTTTGGCCACTTCGTATTCGTCGCTGAAGCCATCGCCATCGCTGTCCTTGCCGCGCACCGAGTACAGCATTTTATACTGCTTCACACCGAGATAACCGATGGTGTTGAGCAGCACAAAGTTGCCCTGATATTTTTCCGGAAAATGCGGGCTGGAAATCATCCCGCTGGACGCCACCGGCCGCACAGTTTTATTGAGCAACGTGCGCATCCCAAACCCGCCTTTGCCATTGGGCCGCACTTGATAGCAGCGGCCGCCGGTGCCGTCGGTGGCGTAATGGTAGCCCCAATAATCGAAGCTGATGCCGTGCGGGTTGGGGCTGTTGCTCGCGTGGAAGCCAAACTCAAACGTGCGCGGGTTGAAGCGGTACATGGCGCTGTTGCCGTGCTGTTGATTTTTCATCCACGGCGTTTCCACATTGCTCACGTGAAACACGCCGCGCTGATAATATAAATTGCCGCCGGGGCCATAGATGAAATTGTTCGCGCTGTGATGCGTGTCCGCGCTGTCGAGTCCGTGAAAGAGCCGGATGCGCACATCGGCCACGTCATCGCCGTCGGTGTCCTTGAGAAATAAAATATCCGGCACGCTGCCGACAATCACGCCGCCATTCCAAAACTCAATCCCCGTCGGGTTGTGCACCTTCGCAAAGGTGATCGCCTTGTCCGCCACGCCATCGCGATTTTCGTCCGGCAAAATCAGCAGGCGATCCTCCATTTTTTTCAGCGGCTCCCATTTCGGATACGTCTTCCACGCCGCCACCCACAAGCGCCCCTTCGTGTCCACCGACATCTGCACCGGATTGGTCAACTCCGGAAACATCTCCTCCGAGGCAAACACATTTACCTTCAAACCCTTCGCCAGCTGCAACTGCGCCGCTGTTTCATTGGGCGTCATATAAGCCTTGTGGCCTTCCTTTTGCGCGTTGCTACTGCGCGAGCCGCCGCCCACATTGCTCTTCACCTTTACCGGCGGTGGCACATTCGAGTCGTCCACTTGGTAGCTCGGATGACCATTGGCGTGCGCCCAAATTTTCTTGTCACGATTCGCCGTCATCACGTCAATCATCTGCAGTTCGTGCATCAGCACCTCGCGATTAGATTGGTTATCCACAAACTTCAGCGTCGAGCGCCCGCCCCACACATCGTTGCCATCCGTGGCACGATAGCGATTGTGCCAATGCCAGTTTTTATCCAGCACCGCCGTGCGAATCGATTCCACGCGGCTGGTGTCTTTGGAAATTTTCAACCCCATCAACGTGCTGGC
>DQLO01000136.1 GCA_015660155.1 Verrucomicrobiota bacterium | reverse complement strand
CCCCGCCGGCGACCCGTGAGAAGCCGCCCCACCAAAACCCAGTGACCCTCGATCCCGCCAGACTTCACGCCGCGCTGGAAACCACCCGCGCCGCCCTCCTCGCCGAGCGCAATGCCGATGGCCATTGGGCCGGCGAACTCTCCAGCAGCGCCCTCGCCACCGCCACCGCCGTCGTCGCGCTGCAGCAAGTGCAAACCAACACCGACGCCGACCACACCACTTATATAGAGGGCGGTTTGAAATGGCTCGCCGCCCACGCCAACCCCGACGGCGGTTGGGGCGATTCCACCAAGAGCAAAAGCAACATTTCCACCACCACCCTCTGCTGGGCCGCCTTTGCCGACGCGCCCGAAAAATACGCCGCGAGCGTGGCCGCCTCCGAGGTTTGGCTCACAAAGTCCGCTGGCGGCACCACGCCTGAAAAACTCGCGCCCGCCATCGTCCGCCGCTACGGCAAAGATCGCACTTTTTCCATTCCCATTCTCACCCATTGCGCGCTGGCGGGGAAAGTCGACTGGGCGGACGTGCGGCCGCTGCCCTTCGAACTCGCCGCGCTGCCGCAAAACTGGTTCGGCGCAATGCGGCTGCCGGTGGTGAGCTACGCGCTGCCCGCGCTCATCGCCATCGGCCAATGCCGGCATCACCATCGGCCCACGTGGAATCCCATCACGCGAATCCTCCGCAATTTCACGCGCAAAAAAACGCTGCGGGTTTTGGAAAAAATCCAACCGCCCAACGGCGGCTTCCTCGAGGCCACGCCGCTTACAAGTTTTGTAACCATGAGCCTCGCCGGCAGTGGATTGGCTAACCATCCCGTGGCGCAAAAAGGCGTCGAGTTTTTGAAAGCCTCCGCCCGCGCCGATGGCAGTTGGCCGATCGATACAAACCTCGCCACTTGGGTCACCACGCTGGCGGTGAACGCCCTCGGCCCACTCGAAAATGCATTGCCCGCCGCCGAACGCGCGCCCGTTCGCGAATGGCTCCTCGCCCAGCAATATCGCGAGGTGCATCCGTACACCCTCGCCGCGCCAGGCGGCTGGGCGTGGACGCCTCTGCCCGGCGGCGTGCCCGATGCCGACGACACCCCCGGCGCATTGCTCGCGCTAAAAAATCTTGGCGACATCACCGACGCCACCCGCGAAGCCGCGCGCCTCGGCTGCGCGTGGCTGCTCGATTTGCAAAACCGCGACGGCGGCATCCCCACGTTTTGCCGCGGCTGGACCAATTTGCCCTTCGACCGCTCCAGCCCCGACCTCACCGCGCACACCCTCCGCGCGTGGCTCGCGTGGCGCGATGAACTTCCTGAGTTGCAAACACGCATCGACAAAGCCTTCGCGCGCGCCGCCCGTTTCCTCGCGCAAAGCGAAGGCACGGGAATGGACGGCTGGGCGCCACTGTGGTTTGGTAACCAACACGCGCCCGACGAAATCAACTGGACCTACGGCACGGCAAAAGTGCTGCTCGCCCTCAACGAACCCGCGCAACAAGCCCTCCCCGGCGGCGCCTTGCGCGTGACGCGCGGCAAAAATGCCCTGCTCGAAATGCAACGCGCCGACGGCGCGTGGGGCGGCTTCAAAGGCAGCGAGCCCTCCATCGAAGAAACCGCCCTCGCGCTAGAAGCCTTAGCGGGCGTCCGCGAAAATGACATCGACGCGCAGGCGAAGCTGGAAACCGCCCGCGACCGCGGCGCGTTGTGGCTCGTCGAAAAAGTTGAAAATGGCGAATGGACCGAGCCCTCACCCATCGGTTTTTATTTCGCCAAGCTTTGGTATTTTGAAAAGCTCTATCCGATGATTGCGACGGTGGCGGCACTTTCGCGTTTGCGGTAGGGACATGCTTCGCATGTCCATGGACGCGCACAGCGCGTCCCTACCGAAGTATCCGAATCCAAGTATCGCCGTGCTTTAGAGTTTTGTGTTCGTGCCACGGCACGGGGATTTCCACGGCATCGCGTTTGGTGTGGCCCACGAGCAGTCGGCCGTCGGGATTCAAAATCTTCACCAAAGCCGCTTCATCCAATAATTTTTGCGCCCAGCTTTCTGAGCGTTTGCCGGGCGCGGTCTTGTCGCCATACGGCGGGTCGGCGCAAACAAAGTCAAAGGCACGTCCCGCCTCGGCCAATTGCTTCACCGCTTGCATCGCGCACTGCACGCGAACGTCCACTTTGGTTTCCAGCACCTTGGCATTGCGACGAATGTAGCTGGCGTGCTTCGCGCTTTTCTCCACGCACACGGCAGAGGCCGCACCGCGGCTGAGGCATTCCAAACTGAGCGCGCCGCTGCCGGCGAAAAGTTCGAGCACGGTCGCGCCATCGATCCACGGGCCGAGGCTGTTGAAGATGGCTTGGCGAACCTTGTCGGGCGTGGGCCGCACGCCGAGGCCGGGCGGCACGGAGAGGGTGCGGCCGGTCCATTGACCGCCGGTGATGCGCATGGTCAGTCGTTAGGGTTTGCGCGCGGGGTTGGTGAGCAGTTCGCGCATGCGTTGGTTGTCCGATTCCAATTGCTGAATGCGATTGAGCAATGCGGCGCGGTCATCGACCGGCGATGGGCTCGGATTTTTCCGCGCGCGCAAGCGGGCAATTTCCTCCTTGAGCCGGTGATTCGCCCCCAAGGCCTCGATGTACAATTTCTCGCTGCGCAGGGCTTGGGTGCGGAGGTATTTCAAATCCGCATCGAGCTTGTCTTTTTCGCTTTGGAGTTTGTTGTTTTCGCCCTGCACCTTGGCGTAGAGCTTGGGGTCAGCAGACTTGGGCTGGGCGGCCAGTGCCTCGCGCAATTGTTCTTTTGCAAACTCCGCCGCCTGTTCCGCCTTGGCCCATTTGCGCTGGGCGAGCAGGTTTGCCTCGTGGAGCTTGGCGAAATTTTGTTCCGTGAGACGCTTTTCCTCCTGCAATTTTGCAAACTGGATTTCCCAATTCTGCGCGGGCACCGGTTGGGTCGGCGTTTTGGGCGGAGCATTGCCAATAATCTGCGCCGGGGTGATGCCCAGCGCGCGGGCGAGCGGAATGATCTCCTCATCAATTTGCGCAAGCAGGCTCTTCACCACCGCAGGATTCCACGTCGCGTGCTGGCGGGAAACGACTTCCAATTTTCGGCGCGCATCGATGAAGCTGCTCAGTGCCTTTTCTTTCGCGCCGCTTCGAACCAGAGTACGGCCTTCCTCAAAAAGGGAATAGGCATTGTGATATTCATCATTGGGCAAACCTCCGGCCCATGCCGATACAGACAGAATAATCCCCAAAATGAAACTGAATCCCCACCCCCTCATCGCCGCCACCGTGGCAGGTTTGGCCGGGCAACGCAAGCTTTTCCATTTCACTTGGAAGCGCACCGGTTGACATCCGGCGCCACGAATTGCTAACCTTGGGTGTCGTGAGTTTGCCACTACACCAGCCCGTGCTCGTGCTCAACCGCCTTTGGCAGGCGGTGAATGTCTGCTCCGTGCGCCGCGCCGTGGGCCTGCTCTTCACCGGGCACGCGCAGGTGGTTTACAATGATGACTCCGACGGGTTCCAAACCTTCAGCTTTGGCGAGTGGCAGGATTTCTCCGAGGCTGAGCCGCATCCCGATTCCATTGCCGCAGTGTCCTTTCGCCTGCGCATTCCGCGCGTGATTTTGCTGCTGGCTTATGATCGGTTTCCCCGACAGGAAGTGAAATTCACGCGGCACAATATTTTTGAACGCGATAAAAACACCTGCCAATATTGCGGCGGACGATTTGACCGGCGCGATTTGAATCTCGACCACGTCACCCCTCGCGACCGCGGCGGGCCCACCAACTGGGAAAACATCGTGTGCTCGTGCATCCCGTGCAACACCCGCAAGAGCAACCGCACCCCCCGCGAGGCCGGGCTGCACCTCATCACCAAGCCACGCAAACCGAAGTGGCGGCCGTTCATTCAGGTGAGTTTCGGCGTGAAAACGCACGACAGCTGGAAGCATTTCATCGATGTCGCCTATTGGAATGTCGAGTTGGGCGAGGAAAAAAGCTAGGCCTCCTCGCGCGAGGCAAGGGCGGCTTCATCGATCATTTCCCAAAAATCCGGATTCTCCGCCAGCGCGTCGTCTTCATCCTGCGTCATCTGCACATTGCGGAAAAAGAAATCCTTCAACGTGTTGCGCGAAAAAATCCGATGCACCACCACGCCCAATTCGTGGCACTCAAAATACACGCGGTAGTTTCCCACGCGATAGCGGTGCAAACTTTTTACCCCGTGCTCCAGCCGCCCATAAAATCCGCTGGCCCGCACTTCCTCCGGCAACCCGCGAAACTCACCCAGAATCTGCAACTGCAAATCCTTCGGCATCCCCGCCAGCTCCGACGCGCTGGTGGGATTAAAAATAATCTGAAAATATTTCGGCGCCATGCCTTTTCCTTTTCCGCAACTCCTTTTCCAATGACACCAAAATGGTAGCCCGTAGGGGAATTGAACCCCTCTCTCAGCCTTGAGAGGGCCGTGTCCTAGCCGATAGACGAACGGGCCATTGGAACGGCGAAACTAACACTCTGTGGATAAATGTCAACACCGACAAAACGCTCAATCGAAATGCGTTTCCTCTTCGGATTCGCTCACGGTTTCGATGAAGTCCACAAATTCATCGGCCGGTTCGGCCACGAATACCCAGTCGCGGGCGCGCCAGTGGAAGCGGAGGGTGTGGGCGTGGAGGGCTTGGTTTTTTAGGATGAGCTTTTGCCATTCCTCGGTGGTCAGCTCGTCCCTCACAAATTTCAAATACCACGATTCATCGAGCCCATAAAGTTTGTCGCCCACTATCGCGTGGCCGAGGTGCTGGAGGTGAATGCGAATCTGATGCTTCCGGCCGGTGACCGGTGCCACGCACAGCCACGTGAATTTTTCCCCGTCGCATTCGAACTTCCATTGCGTCCAAAAGCGCGTTTGCGAAGGGTGCCCATCATCGCGCACGCAATCTTTCACTGCCACTTCGCTGGCGTCATCCGCGCCGAGCGGAGCATCGATTATGCCTTCGCTTTCCGCCACGTGTCCGTGCACGATGGCCCAGTAATGTTTCTCCACCTCGCGGCTTTCCCAAAGCCGCCGCAACTCGCGCGCCGCCTCATCGGTTTTGCCCACGCACACCACGCCGCTGGTTTCGCGATCGAGCCGATTGATGAGATGCACCGACTGCTCCGCGCCGCGATACAACCGCAAGCGTCCCGCCAAGCTCGAACGCTCGTCGCCCTTCGTCGGATGGCAGACGAGACCCGTCGGTTTGTTAATCACCAGCAAGTCGTCGTCCTCGTGCAGAATTTCAAATAAATCGTTCAAGAGAAAAGTCCCAATGACCAAGAACCCAATACCCAAGGAATGCCCAATTCTCAATCTCCAAAACCCAGCCTTGGCCATTCCATTGCTTTTCTTCACACTTCCCGCATGAAGCTTGGCATTATCTCCGATACCCACGGCACCGTGCCCGCCGCGGTGCACGATGCGCTGGCGGGGGTGGATCATATTCTCCACGCGGGCGATGTGGGGCCGATGGATATTATCACCGAGCTGGAAGCCATTGCGCCAGTCACCGCCGTGCGCGGCAATACGGACTTCGCAATCGACCTACCCGAGACGCGCCTCATCGAGTTTGGCGGCAACAAATTTCTCATCCATCATATCGTGGATTTCCCCGTCCCCTCGCAAACGGTGCGCGCATTGTTGGCGGAGGAGCAGCCGCAAGTCGTCGTCTTTGGCCACACGCATATGCCGTGCAACGAACAGCTCGACGGCGTGTTCTATCTAAACCCCGGCTCGCCCGCCACCCCGCGCGGCGGCGCACCCGCCAGCGTGGCGATTGTTGAATTTGTAAACGGCGCCCCCCGAGCACGCCACATCACGTTGACTTGAAACCGACCGCGCCGCATTCTCCACGCACCCGACTATGAATATCCATCACCTCGAATTATTTCACTACGTAGCCAAGCATGAGGGCATTGCCGGCGCGGTGCGCAACATCCCCTACGGCATCCAGCAACCGGCCGTCAGCGCGCAGGTCATTCAATTGGAAATCGACCTCGGCGCCACGCTCTTCCAGCGCCGCCCCTTCGAGCTTACCCCCGCCGGTGTGGAGCTCTACGATTTCATTCATCCCTTTTTTGCCAACCTCGAATCGATGGGCAAAAAAATCCGCGGCGGCGTGGCCCAGACCATCCGCATCGGCGCATCCGGCGTGGTGTTCCGCGAGCACCTGCCCGATTTGTTAAACGCCGCGCGCAAGGAATTCCCCGGCCTCCACCCCGCCCTGCGCGTGGGCATCCAGCCGGAGATCGAGCAGTGGCTGCTCGCCAACGACGTGGATCTCGGCGTCACCGTGCTTGGCACCAAACCGCCTGCGGAAATGAAATCAGAAAAACTGCTCGAGCTGCCCATCGTGCTGGTAGTGCCAGCCAAGGCACGCATCAAATCCGCCGCCGACATTCTCGGGCAGGATCGCATCGCACAAACGCTCATCAGCCTACCGCAAAACGAAGGCATCAGCCGCACCTTCCAAACCGAACTCGCCGCGCGCAAAATCGATTGGCCCATCGGCATGGAGCTCAACTCCACCGACCTCATCAACACCTACGTCACTAACGGCTTCGGCATCGGCGTCTCCGTGGACCTCCCCGGCGAACGCAAAAACAAAGGCGTCAAACTGTTGCCACTGGAAGATTTCCCCACCGTCACCATCGGCTGCCTCTGGCGCGGCCAACTCCCCCCCGTCGGCCAAGCACTAGTCAAGTTGCTGCAAACCCACGCGGCGGGGCTTTGAGTTTCTCAAATATCCCCTCCCCCGGATTTCGCGGCGTGACTTTTGGGCTCAACCGCGTCAACCTCCGCGCGTTCCATGGCGAAGAAAAAATCCAGCAAAGTCACCGCGCGCAGCGGACGGTTTGCCAGCGGGCCTGCTGCTGAAGCGAATGCGTTTACCAATTCGGTGAAGTTCGATACCCGCCTCGCGCATCACGACATCGCCGGCTCCATCGCCCATGCCCGAATGTTGCATCACGTGGGCTTGTTGAAAAAAAAGGAGTGCACGGCCATCATGGATGGGCTTGAAGCCATCGGCGCGGAGATTGCCGAGGGCCAGTTCGAATGGCACACGGAGCTGGAGGATGTGCACATGAACATCGAGGCCGCGCTCACCGCGCGCGTGCCCGCCGGGGCCAAGCTGCACACCGGGCGATCGCGCAATGACCAAGTCGCGCTGGATTCCCGAATGTGGTTGCGCGAGGAAATCTGCGATCTCGCCAATGAAATTCACGACCTGCAACTGGCGCTCATCGAGCTCGGCGAAAATAATCTCAAGGTGCTCATCCCCGGCTACACGCATTTGCAACGCGCGCAGCCGGTGTATCTCGCGCATCATTTGCTAGCCTACGTGGAAATGCTCGAGCGCGATTACGAGCGGTTGCTCGATTGCCTCGTGCGCGTGAACGTGTGCCCGTTGGGCAGCGGCGCGTTGGCGGGGACGACCCTGCCGCTGGACCGAGAATTTGTCGCGCGCGAGCTGGGCTTCGTGGATGCGCACGACGAGCCGATGATTACCCACAACTCAATGGACGCCGTGGCGGACCGCGATTATGTGGTGGAGTTCTGCAGCGTAGCCGCGTTGTTGGCCGTGCATCAATCGCGTCTGTGCGAGGATTTGGTTTTGTGGAGCAGCACGGAGTTTGGGTTTATTGAAATTAGCGATGCCTACACCACGGGCTCGTCGCTGATGCCGCAAAAGAAAAATCCGGACATCTGCGAACTGGTCCGCGGCAAGACCGGCCGCGTGGTCGGCAATCTCGTTTCTCTGCTCGTCACACTCAAAGGCTTGCCGCTGACGTACAACAGCGATTTGCAGGAGGACAAGGAACGGCTCTTTGACACCACCGACACCGTGCGCAGCACCGTGCGAATTTTGGCCGCGATGCTGCGCGACACCGCCGTGAACACCAAAGCCTGCGCCGCCGCCGTGGACGACCCCAACCTGCTCGCCACCGATCTCGTGGATTGGTTGGTGCTTCACGGCACGGCCTTCCGCAAGGCGCATCATGTGGTGGGCAAACTGGTGGCTGTTGCCGAAGCCAAAGGCAAACGACTGGACAAGCTGACGCCCGCCGAATTGAAACGGGTCGATAAAAAACTCACCCAGGACGCGATGAAAGTGTTTGACCTCAAAGCGGCGATGGCGCGCCGCACCGTGCCGGGCTCACCGGGCATTGCCGAACTGAAAAGTCGGTTGGCCTATTGGCACAAATTTCTGCGCCACTGATTGATATGGCGGCTACCGACGATGCCGAAGAATTGCTCGGGCCAATCCTGCGCGATGTTTCCCGCGCGTTTTACCTCACCCTGCGCGTGCTGCCCGCCGCTGTGCGCCCGCAGATTGGCCTCGCCTATTTGCTCGCCCGCACCACCGACACCATCGCCGACACCGACCTCGTGCCCGCCGAGCAGCGGCTGCAAACGCTGCGCCAATTCCGCGCACGCATCCGCGATGATGCCGCGCCGCCTGTTGATTTTTCCAGCCTCGCCAGTGAGCAGAAAAATCCCGCCGAGGCCACGCTGCTTCAGCGCAGTGCCGATGCGCTGGACATGCTCGACCAACTCACGCCCACCGACCGTGGCCAAGTGCAGCTCGTGCTCGAGACCATCACGCGCGGGCAAGAACAGGATCTCGAACGCTTCGGCGGCAATGGCGACGGCAGCACCCTCACCGCCCTGCAAACCGCCGATGACCTCGATGACTACACCTACCGCGTGGCCGGTTGCGTGGGCGAATTTTGGACGCGCCTCACCCGCACTCATTGTTTTCCAAACGCCCAACTCGATGACACCGCGTTCATCGCCGACGCCATTCGCTTTGGCAAAGGCCTCCAGCTCGTCAACATTCTGCGCGACCTCCCGCGCGATCTTGCCAATGGTCGGTGCTACCTCCCCGCCGTGGATCTTGCGATGGCCGGCTTGCAGCCCGAAGATTTGCGCGACCCCGCCAACTGGCCCAAGCTCCAACCCGTTTTCGAACCGTGGCTGACAAAGGCCCGCGATCATCTCACCGCTGGCGGGCGCTACACCCTCGCCATCCCGCATGCGCACTATCGCCTGCGCCTCGCCTGCGCGTGGCCTATCCTGATGGGCGCGGCCACGCTCGACCGCGTGCGCGCCGCCAATCCTTTGGAGCCCAATCAGCTCAAAATTTCCCGCGCCACCGTGCGCGGCATCCTCTGGCGCACTCTGTGGCGCGTGCCCTTCCGCGGCCTGTGGAATCGGTTGTTCACAATCTGAATAATTTCAGCTTGCTTCCAAGCACAGTTTTCCATACAAAAATCGTTGAGGAGGTGGGAATGCATTCGCGATTATTAATTACGTTATTTCTGTGTGGCTGGATGGCGGCTTTTCCAATGCGCATCGGCGCGGACGGAAGCGGCCCGAAATCGGGATTCCCCAAACAGCCCAGTCTCGACCGGGTGCCCGGCATGGGCGCAACCCGTGACTCAAACGGGTATTTCCCCCCCTTTAAAACCCCCAATTTCGGGCTCAATCTCACCCCGGCCGAGTGGGCGAAACGCCGCCAGCAAACCGCCCGCCAACGCGCCAACGCCATCGCGCACGTCAAACGCT
>DQLO01000309.1 GCA_015660155.1 Verrucomicrobiota bacterium | reverse complement strand
CGCCACATCGGCGAGCATCGCGCGCTGCACGTGCGCGAGGTTTTCGGGTTTCACGTTGAGCGTGCCGCGCACTTTGGCGGGCGGGAAAATTTTGGATTCTTTCGTGCGCGTGGGATCTACCGGCGTGATGCGATCCACCACGCGCGGCAAAAAAACTTTGCCGCCATTGGCCACCGCAGCGGTCATCACCGTCATTTGCAGCGGTGTTACCGCGATGGGCCCTTGGCCAATGGCGAGGTTGGCGGTGTCACCATCCTGCCAGTTGCGGCGGTCCTGGACGTCGGCCATAGTTGGGAATTGCGGCTTGGCTTCCTGCCGCGCGAGGAGCCCGGTTTTTTCACGCAGGAAAAATTGGTCGCCCAAGGCGATGATGGATTCCGCGCCAGTTTCGATGGCGCGCGTGATAAAATACGTGTTGCTCGAATGCTTGAAGCCTTCGTGAAAATCGTAGTGGCCCGGAGGGGCGGTGTCGTCAATCCGCCGTCTCCCGACTGTGGCGTAGCCGGGATTGTAAACAAAGTTAGTGGGGTTGGAGCCGGCTTCCAACGCGGCGAGGCCGGTGATGATTTTGAAAATGGATCCCGGCGGATAGCGCTCCTGCGTGGCGCGAAAAAGTAATGGGCTCGGGCGCGCCTCGCGGTATTCGTTCCAAAGCTCGCTGCGAATACCGGGGATGAAGGCGTTAGGATCAAAAACCGGCAGCGAGGCCAGCGCGATGATGTCGCCGGTTTGCACGTTCATCACCACGGCCGCCGCGCCTTTGCGGCCGGTTTCCTTGAGTGCTTGATAAGCGGCCTCCTGAATTTTGAGGTCCAGCGTGAGCACCACATTATTTCCTGGCGTTGGGGCGACCACAATTTTTTCGCGCTGTCGGTAGCCAAGATTATTGACGAGCAAGCTCTTGGTGCCCGCGCTGCCGCGCAGCGTTTCATTGAACGTGCGTTCCAATCCCATCGCGCCGATGAAATCGGGCAGTCGATAATTGTATGGCCGCTCTTCATCGAGAATAGTCTGCGGCCGTCGCAATCGGCCCACGAGATGCGCCACGGATTCGGAGGGATAATGCCGGTGCGGTTGGGCCTCCACATCCATCCCCGGCACGCGCCACGCGTTTTCCATAAACCACGCCACATTGGTTTGCGATAGATCGCGCATCACGGGAATGGGCAGGGCGAGTTGCTCGATGAAATGTTTTTGCAATTGCCCCTCCGTGAGCGTGAACGGTTGGTCGAGCTGGAGTTGGGCAATAAAATCGCTGACCACGGCGTGGCGCACGCCGGCCTCGGTGCGGGTGTCGTGCGGGGCATCGCGCCAGGCTTTGCGGAAGTGATGGCGGAGTTCTTCTAAATAAGCGTGGATTACATAGGAGGGCCGATCGTGCGCCAGCGGCCGGCCTTGGGCATCGAGGATGGCCCCGCGTACGGCGGGCAGTCGCACAGTGCGGCGGGATTGGTTCTGCTGATCCGCCTCGTGTTCCAGCGCGGTGACCACCTGCACGTAGGCGAGCCCGCAGAGCAGCACCGCCATGCCCAGCAACAGGGCTGCGCCGGCGAGGTGCAGGCGTTGTTCATCTGTGGCTTGGGCGGGGTGGGGCATTGGGTTTAATGGGGGGTGCGCTTGATGAGGGTGGTGGTGTCGTAAGGCGCGGCGAGGGGCTGGTTTTCCACAGTCTTATCCAGCCAC
This sequence comes from Verrucomicrobiota bacterium, assembly GCA_015660155.1. Taxonomy (GTDB): domain Bacteria; phylum Verrucomicrobiota; class Verrucomicrobiia; order Limisphaerales; family UBA1100; genus JACNJL01. Next base: position 844 of record DQLO01000309.1, on the reverse strand, counting down.
TGGAGCAAGGGGAAAAAGAGCAGGGCGAGCAGGCCGCTGGCGAGGCTCATGACGGCGAGTTGCCAGAAGGAGAACCAGCCGAGCAAGGGCTCGCGACCCAGCGCCATCAGCGTGCCCACGGTGGCTAATGGCACCAACGCGCCGGCCGCCGCGCCCACGGCGAAGCGGGCGCTCCAGAGGCGGGTATGAATGGCGCGGCGGTTGAGCGACACAGCCACGCCTACGGCGAACAGGGGAACCATGCTGATGCCGGGTGGATCGGCGGAGAGTGAAGTTTGCCAAAGCGAACCGAGCACTGCGAGCACGGTGAGCGCCCTCAAGGGAGCGCGCAGGGCGGCGCAAACCATCAGCGCGGGTAAGGGATCGATGCGGGTGCCGGTAATGCGTTGCGGCCACTCGAGCGTGGCGGTGAGGTAGAGCGCGAACAGCGCAATCACCAACAGGCCAAGGGTATAAAAAGTTTTCATGGCAGGATGACCCAGACTTCGTTGAGGCGCGAGGAGTCCACGGCGAGTTTCACGCGCGCGTTGGAGTTGAGCGCGCCGGGGGCAGGGGCCATGCTGAGAAGCTTGCCGACGGGAATGCCGCGCGGGAAAAGGCGGCCCAGGCCGCTGGTGACCACCGCATCGCCCGCGCGCGCCTCGGTGTGGGCGGGCAGGAACTGAAGGTTCACGATGGTGTGATCAAACACCGTGGCGCCGTCGGCGGTGAGAATGCCGTTCTCGCGCGAGGGGAGGACGTTGATGGACAGGCGGCAGGCGGGGTCGCCAATGAGCGCCACCCGCGAGCGGGTGGGGTGGACTTCGTGGACGCGCCCCACGAGGCCTTCGGGCGTGAGTACCGG
>DQLO01000065.1 GCA_015660155.1 Verrucomicrobiota bacterium | reverse complement strand
CGGCAATCAGCCAAACAACCAATGAGCGTCACGCGCTTCGTCGGGCTCGTTTTCAAAGGCGCGGCGATGGGCGCGGCCAACGTCATCCCCGGCGTTTCCGGCGGCACCATCGCGCTCATCACCGGCATTTATGCCGACCTCATCGACACGTTGAAATCTGTCGGCTGGAAAGCCATAAAACTTTTTGCCGCCGGCGAGTTTCGGAAATGGTTCGACCATCTCAACGGCCCCTTCGCTTGCGCCGTGGGCCTCGGCGTGGCGGCCAGTGTTTTTACTTTCGCAAACGTGCTGGAGCAATTGCTCGCCAATCACAAAACGCTGACGATGGCGTTTTTCTTCGGGCTCATTCTGGCGTCCATTGTTCTTGTGGGCCGACAAGTGCCCAAATGGAATCCGCTCACGATCATTGCGCTGCTCGCGGGCATCGCGGGCGCGGCGGCGATATTGCTGGTGAAACCGCTCGTGCAAAATCCCGACCCATTCTTTCTTTTCCTGTGCGGCGTGGTGGCGATGAGCAGCATGATTTTGCCGGGCATCTCCGGCTCATTTATTCTTATTCTGATGGGAAACTACGGGCTCATTCTCAAGGCCACCAGCAACGTGCGCGACTTCGACAGTTCGCTGCCCATCCTGCTTCCCTTCGCCGCCGGTTGCGCGGTGGGCCTGCTCGGCTTCGCGCGCGTGCTGTCCTACATCCTCGAGAAATTCAAAGCCGCCACGCTCGCCGTGCTCACCGGTTTTGTGATTGGCTCGCTCGGAGTCATTTGGCCCTGGAAATTCACATTGGAAAAAGTGGTCGGCGAAAAGACCGTTGTGACCGGTTACACTTGGCAATTGCCCGCAGCCGACAAACCCTTTCTCCTCGCCGTGCTACTCATGCTCGCCGGGGCCGGCCTCGTACTGTTGCTCGATAAGATTGCGGGGGACAAAGAAACCAAGAAATGAACACAGACACCCACGATGTTCAGGATAAAAACCCATCCTGAGTATCCTGCCCATCTGTGTTAAACAAAACCTGACCCTCCTGTGAATTCTACATCCTTGCCCCGCCCCCGCCTCGCGGTGTACCAACGCGCATGCTGATGGGCTTAATTGGCCTCGTGGTTTTCATCGCGCTCGCGTGGTCAATCTCGAGCCACCGTGACAAATTTCCGTGGCGCACGGTGATTGCCGGAATGGGACTGCAAGTCACCATCGCCGCCATCCTCATTCCCGACACCGCCTTCGGCCGCGCGGTTTACAAAATCGCCGACCAAACCGCCCAGAACATTCTCGCCTTTGCCCGCGAAGGCACCCACCTCGTTTTCGGCGCGCTCTCCGAAAACAAAGCGATGCAGGAAACCTTCAACGAACCCAGCGCCCTCGTGCTGGGCGTCACCATTTGCGGCACCATCATTCTTGTCGCCGTCATTTCCAGCCTACTTTATCACCTCCGCATTTTGCAAAAAATCGTGCAAGGCATGGCATGGGTAATGCAACGCATCATGCGCACCAGCGGCAGCGAAAGCCTCTGCAGCGCCGCCAACGTTTTCATGGGCCAAACCGAAGCGCCACTGGTCATCAAGCCCTACCTCACCGGCATGACCCGCAGCGAAATTATGACCATGATGATCGGCGGCATGGCCACCATCGCCGGCGGCGTGTTCGCCATCTACGCCGGCATGGGCATCAAGGCCGGCCACTTGCTCACGGCCTCCTTCATGGCCGCGCCCACCGCGCTGTATGTTTCAAAAATCCTTTTACCCGAAACTGAAAAAAGCGAAACCGCCGATGGCGCCAAGAGCGATGTGAAGCCCGAAACCACCAACGCCCTCGACGCCATGTGCCAAGGCGCCAGCGATGGCATGAAGCTCACCCTCAACGTCCTCGCCATGCTCATCGGCTTCACCGCCGCCATCGCGCTCTTTAACTTCCTCATCACCCAACCCCAACAATGGGCCGGCGTTGCCAATCCCGTCACCATCGATATGCTGCTCGGCTGGATCAACGCCCCCTTCGCCTACCTCATGGGCGTCCCGTGGGCCGACTGCGTGGAGGTCGGCCAAGCCTTCGGCAAACGAATCGTGTTCACGGAATTTATTGGCTACCTCGACCTCACCCAACTCAAGGACACCCTTGACCCGCGCAGTTTTGCCATCGGCACCTTTGCCATTTGCGGCTTTGCCAACTTCGCCAGCATTGCCATCCAAATCGGCGGCATCGGCTCCCTCGCCCCCGACCGCCGCAAGGACCTCGCCAGCCTCGGCCTCCGCGCCATGGTCGGCGGCATCCTCGTCAGTTATATAAACGCCTGCATCGCAGGGTTCTTTATTTAAACCTCTGTGCTCTCTGTGCCTCTGTGTTGAATCTGGTTTTGACCACTGAGAACACAGAGGCGTAAATTAGCTCGTTTTTCTTCTGTTCATTCGTCAGGAAATGTCTAAATTTTTGCAAATGAATTCCCACGACAACACCAAAGATTCAGCATCATCCCGCCGCAATTTTCTGAAAACCAGCGCCGTACTCGGCACGGCCGTGGCGCTGCCTTCCTTTGCCATGCGCGCGGCGGCGAATAAGAACAGCAACCTGCGCATACTGCATATCGGCGTGGGGGGCATTGGCGGCATGCAACGCAGCAATTTGAAACGCCACGCCAAGGTGGAGTTCGCTTTTCTGTGCGACGTGGATTCCAACAGCCTTAACCAAGTGGGCAAGGAATTGCCAAAGGCGGCCAAGTTCAAGGATTACCGCGAAGTGTTCGAGAAGCACCTTGACGAGTTTGATGCGGTGATTGTCGACACGCCCGACCTCCATCACGCGCCGATGATGACCCGCGCCCTCGCCGCCGGCAAACACGTTTACGGCCAGAAACCACTCGTCCATCAGCTCGACGAGCTGCGCATGATTCGTGAAATCCTCGCCAAGCGCCCAAACCTCCACACCCAAATGGGCAACCAACGCGCGTGTTACACCGGCCGCATGCAGGCGGTGGAGATATTGAAATCCGGCCAACTCGGCAAACCCGTCGAGGCGCACGTGTGGACCGGCACAGTTTCGCGCGGCCACTACTTCGATGCCGCGTGGCGCGCGCTGCCCCCCGCCAAGCCCGTGCCCGCGCATTTGGATTGGGATTTATGGAACGGCCCGCTCCAAAAACCGATGCCGTACAGCGACGACATCGCCCCGCGCCGTTGGCGGTCCTATTGGAAAACCGGCGGCGGCCAACTCGCCGACTGGGGTTGCCACCTCATCGACCTGCTTTACTTCGCCTTCGACATGCCCGCGCCCGAGTCGGTGCAGACCAATACCATCCGCCCCTCCAACGACAGCCATTCCGCCTACAACCAAAGCACCATCACCTACCCCGGCGGCAACGGCTTCGCGCGCGACAAGTTTGTGATGCATTACAACGACAACGGCCTCAACCCCTCCTGGGCCGCGCTCGGCCTACCCGCATTGCGCGAAGGATCCAACCGCACATTAGTCGTTTGCACCGAAGGCACGCTGCTGCTCGAGCCGAGCGGCAAAATGAAAATCTTCCGCAAAGGCAAACAAGTTACCAACGAGCCGATGCCCAAAGTCGCCCCGCGTAATCATTGGCGCGATTGGGTCGACTGCTGCCTCGGCAACGAGAAGCCGCTGTGGACGCCCTTCGGAATCGGCTCCCGCATCACCGAGCCCGCCCTGCTCGCCGTCAAAGCCACCCGCTTCCCCGGCCAGGAACTCCGCTGGGACGCCGCCAATTACCGCTTCACTAACAACGACCAAGCAAACAAAACCATCGTGAGCCGGGACTACCGAAATGGATTCGAGCCAGCTTAACGCCAATTTGAACAGTGTGAAACAAATGGAATGTGTTTTGGG
>DQLO01000175.1 GCA_015660155.1 Verrucomicrobiota bacterium | reverse complement strand
TGCAAACTGGCCGCGCCTTCGGCGAGCTTGCGCAGCGTGGGCAGCGGATCGCCGGGCCACAACAAATCGCTGATGATCACCCGCATCCCTTGACGTCGCAGGCGCGGGGGCAGCAATCCGTGTGCTTCCTCGAAGGAGCGCGCGCCGCCCATCGGCAGCTCACCCCACGCGCCGGGCGGTTGGGTGTCATTGCGGACGCGTTGGAAGCCCTCGCCAGTCATCCACAACGCCTGCGAACAACGCGCGTTGGCGGCGGCGGTGGCGAGCAGCGCGGCGAGTTGATGCAGCGCGGCGGGCTTGTCGGTGTCCGGCAAATTCATCGAGGCTGATGTATCGAGAATGAGGTCGAGATGTGGCTGCACTTCCTCGCGATGCAGTTTGACGATAAGTTGATTGCTGCGGGCGTACGCGTTCCAGTCAATATGGCGGAGGTCATCGCCGGGTTGGTATTCGCGGTAATCCTGAAAATCCACCGAGCTGCCCGCGCGGCGGCCGAGGCGTTCGCCGCGCACGCCGCTCATCGGCGAGTTGGGCAGGCACAGCGCGTAACGCAGCCCCGCCTGTTCGCCGTCAATCAAGCTTTGGCGGAATGGGGTTTTCATTGGCTGCGGGTGCAGTTTGGGTTACGGGTGGCGTGGGAGGCACAGGAGTCGCCGGTCGTTCGTAGGGTTTGAAATCCTTGAGGCGGCTGAAAATCCATTTTGCATTCAACGCCAGAGCCCCCGCCGTCAACACCAGCGCGGCAATTAGGTGGGTGTATACACTCTCCTCATCCCCATCCGCCATGGCATAGAAAGAATTGAGCATGATGCCGGGGATCGTTCCGTCCGCGAGAAAATCCTGTTTGACCAGATAGTAAATCACAAAAGTGGCGCAATACGGAATGCCGATACTCACCAAAAAAAACAGGCGCGGCCACATCGGGCTGCGGGTTGGCAGCCATGTGCGGTGGATCCACAGCGACATTAGCGCATGGGCGATGAGGTACAATCCCAGCATTATGAAGCCGGAACAAAATTCACTCCAATCATGTGTGCTCGAGGAACTGCCCGTAAGCATGGGCCACGCCTCCAAGCCAGCGAATATGAGCAGTAATCCTCCAAAAATGAACAGACAACTCAGAACCAACCCACCGAGTGCGCCGTTGAAAAATAAAAATGCCATCGCGCGGCGAAGGGGATTACGCGGGATATCGCGCCGCACTCGCACGCTGAGGTGATCCTCCTGCCCGATGGCGTAAAAAATCCCCAGTGCCCCCAGCAGTCCGCAGAAGGCTCCAAATACGTAGCCAAATATTTCCCATTCATCTTCCGCCAAAGCCCACACGCCGGCCTCCAGCCCGACTACCACCCACATTACCGCGCAATACACGCGCAGCGGAAACTCGCGATTGGCAGTGCGCGGGGTGATAAAGGAAACACACAGGAAAAACAGCAACCCGGCCGCGAGGCCGATATTCAGTAGTATGGTAAGGATGATGGGCAGGGCCTCCGCCAAGAATCGGCCGCCCGAAAAAGCTCCGCCAAATCCGGCAATCATTGCCGTGCCGAGAACCGCAGCCATGGTGTAAAAAATCAATGGCAACCCAACGAACAATGCGATGAGGATTTTAAAAATGAAATGAATCCCCATTGACGCCAGCATCATTGCCGCCAGTAGAAGCAGGCAGTTCAGTACGTACAGGTAGCCCACCGTCAGCAAAATGGTTGGTAGATCAATGCCGCGCAGCAAATAGCTGAACACCATGAAGGGCAGTGCCGTCGTGAAGAAGATCCCCACCAAGGCCGCGCCGCTGAGGAATTTGCCGGCGATGATGCGCGCCGGGCTCATGGTGGTAATGTAGAGCAAATCCGCGCTGGCGCTGGCGCGCTCGGTCATGCTGCGGATGCCCACGTAAACGGGCAGGAAAATAAAGGTCACCGTCATCATTACGCCCGCGATGGAGGCAAAGAGTTGCGCGCCGAGGTAATTGCCGCGGCCGGCCATTTCGTCACCGAGCAGAAAGGCCAAAGAGACGATGAAGAAAATGGCCATCATCAACAGCACCGCGCCGGTGACCGACCAGTTGCGCGCTGCTTGGCGGAGGTCCTTCACCAACACGGCGTTGGGCTCGATGGCGCGCAGCCAAGCGATCAGTGCGGAGGTGGATTTTGCCGCCTCGCTCATTGCACGCCTCCGGTGGTGACGTTCATAAAAATGTCCTCGAGGTTGGCTTTGGTTTGGCGGAACTCCACCACGCGATGGCCGTTGGCGATGAGGGTGTTGAGCACGCCGAAGGCTTCGTCCTCGCCGCCTTCCACCTCGAAATGTAATTCGGTGCCGGCCATACGCGGGTTTTCCACGTGGGCGGTTTGCAGCAGCTCGCGCAGTAAATCCCGTGGCTTGCCCAGCACGCGCAGGGCGTAGGTGCGGCGCGGAGTGCGCTTGGCCATCACGTCATCGATGTTGCCGCTCTCCAACAGGTTGCCCTGTTCGATGATGACGACGCCGTCGCAAATTTCCGTCAGCTCGGTGAGAATGTGCGAGCTAATGAGAATGGCTTTGCCTTGCTTGGCGAGCAGCGTGAGCAACTCGCGCAGTTCCACCCGCGCGCGGGGATCCAACCCGGCGGCGGGCTCGTCGAGGATGAGTACTTGCGGATCAGCCACCAAGGCGCGCCCGAGGCTGACGCGTTGTTTCATGCCTTTGGAAAGCGAGCGCAACGTTTTTTCGCGGATGTCTTTGACGTTGGTAAATTCCTCCACGCTGTCCACGGCTTTGGTGCGTTGGCTGCCGCGCAGTCCGTAGGCGCGCGCGAAAAAATCAAGGTACTCGTGCACCGTGGTGTCCCAGTACGGCTTCAGTTCATCGGGCACAAAGCCGATGAGCTGGCGCGCCTTTTCCGGATACTCCACCACCGAGAGATCGTCAATAAACACATCGCCGGAGTTGGGTTCGTCGAGCGTGGCCATGATACGCATTGTGGTGGTTTTGCCCGCGCCGTTCGGGCCCACGAAGGCGTAGATTTGGCCGGACTCAAACTCAAAGGAGACCGAGTTCACCGCGAGCGTTTTGCCAAACTCGCGCCGCAGATTTTGCACGCGAATTTTCACGGGCTGGCCTCCGCTTTGGTGAGCACGCCGAACACCAGCGCGTGCGTCTTGAGTTGGCCGCGGCCGATGGGGTTTTCCATGAAGGGCGAGCCATCCATCTGCGCAAGGTACGTGCCCGGCGCGAGGTTTTTTGGGTAATCACTTTCCGGGGTGTCCTTGTGGGTGGACAACAAAAAGTCGGTGTTCACATAGTCGATCACCGTTTGCATGCCCGCGACGCGCTGGAGTTCGGCGCGTTGGCCGGCGCGGAGGTTTGTGGATTCAAAAATATTTCCCCGCGCATTCGCCAACCAAAGTTGGTTTATATTCGCGCTGAGGCTGTTAACCACCGTGGGCGTGCCGCCTTTCCAAGTGACACTGAGGCGTTCCTTGCGCGGTTCACTTTTTCGCAGCGCGAAATGCGCCGGCACACGCGAGGCCACCCATTTGCCAGTGAAGCTTTGCCCCTTGCTCCAGTCCACACCGCGATTGCTGCCGGAATCCTGCCCGTGGGAAGAAAGCAATGGGGTTACTTCCGTGTGCGCGGAGAACTCCAGATTGCCCGGCGACACCGGCGCGTAAATGCCCAGCGCGCCGATGGTGCTGGCCTGTTGTGATTCTTGATTTAGAATCGTGATGACATCGCGCCGCACCGTGGGCGTGAAGCCTTCGTTGAGCAGCGCCGTGCCAAAAACGATCGCGCTGGTGAGTATCGACACCGCCGGGAGCGTCCACAGAAACCACGTGCGCCGCTTGAGCTTGTGCAGCAGCACCAAATTCACCGGCCCCGCGATCACCACAAACCCAATTAAAATCACAATCATCAACCGCACCGGCACGCTGGCGTCGTCCACGATGGAAAAAAAATCATCAAAGCTGCCCAAATTCTGGGCCCCGGCCAACACGGAAACCAAAGCCGGGATCAGATTGTATTCGCCGGCGTAATGGGCTTCCAATACCTGCTTGATGCCCTGATCGATTTCATCTTTATCAGCCGAAGCATCCACAATTCGAATCAATCCCCAACCCAAGGCAAACACCGTGCTTGAGGCAGCACCCTGAGTCGGCACTGCATGGTTTTCATGGACTGTTTCTTCCTCCCCCATTTCTTCCGGATAAAATCCCGTCTTTGAGTGTGCTGAGCTGAAGCTGTCGATGCTTTCAGAAAATGATTCGGCGGATGCCCTTCGCTTTTCCATTTGGTCGGCGCTCAGCATTCGGGCGTCCGTCGGCAACGGGATTGTGCCCACCACAAACAACCGCCCGCCAGCGCGCACGTATTGCGTGATGGCCTGCCGAACTTCGGCCGGCGCCGCGTTCCATTCCTTGGCACGCAGCAACATCCCGTCGAACCCGCTAAACGCCAACCAATGGTGCGGCCATTGAGAGATGAGCCCTTTGGCGACATCCACCCTGAACAACGGGGTGCCGCCAGATGAAGGCGCAGGCATCAGCAGTTTGCTGCTGCTCCACGACCGACTGGCCAGCACCACCACTTGATGGTAATTTCCAAAACTGTCGCTGCTATCCACATGCGCACTGAAGGCGTCATTCAGCACGCGTGTTTCGCCATCCACGGTGAACCGTGCGGTCGGATCATAATAGTCAATCGGAAGCGGCGGTTGATAAAGCGAAACTACTTTGCGGCTCTTGGGCCCGAGCGTCACCGTGCGGCGCAAATCCTCGATGTTCGCTCTGTTGCCATAGTTTTCCTGCGGCAATTGGATTGTCACTGTGCGGCTGATGGTGGAAAGGTTTTCCAGCTCAAACTGATGCGCCGCGTAGCCGTGGAAGCGTTCGGCATCGGCAAGGGTGCGCGTGCGGACGTGCACGTTTCTAAACGTCAACTCACCGGCCAACAGGCTGAAAGCGAGCAAATGCGTCGCACAAAAGATTTGCCAAAAACGGCTCATGCGGTGGGTTGCAGGGAAACATCCTCGGGCAAATGCAGGCCGGTGTCGTCGAGGGTTTCCAGGAGTTGATCCAGCACGCCGTGGGCATCCACGCGATCGAAGCGCGCTTGATAATTCAAAATCAATCGATGATTCAAAACCGGCCGCGCGATGGCGCGCACATCTTCAAAGCCCACCGTGGGCCGGCCATCCACCAGCGCGTGCGCCCGCGCCGCCTCGGCCATGGCGATGGCCGCGCGCGGGGAGGCGCCGTATTGCACGTAGCGCGCCACCGGCTCGGGCGTCTCGGCGTTGTCCGGATGGGTAGCCGAAACCAGCCGCGCGATGTAGCTCGCCACCGGTTTGGG
>DQLO01000216.1 GCA_015660155.1 Verrucomicrobiota bacterium | reverse complement strand
GTGCCTTAACCGCCTGACCGCCATCGCCGGAAAAGCCTGCATCTCCAGTACCGGCCACAGTGCTGATTCGGCCAGTCTGGGTGTCCACGCGCCGGATAAGGTGGTTTTTCATTTCCACGAAAAACATGTGGCCCGCGCGGTCGAAACGCACCTCGTAAGGCTCGTTCAAGCGTGCCTTGGTGGCAGGACCGCCGTCGCCGCTCCAACCTTTTTGGCCGGTGCCAGCCACGGTGGTGATGATGCCGGATTTTCTGTCCACACGCCGGATGGCGTGGTTGAAGGTATCGCAAAGGTACAGGGCATGATCTGGCCCGCGCACCACGCCGAATGGGCCATTGATGCGTGCCTTGGAGGCCGGACCGCCATCGCCGGTGTATCCGGGTTCTCCCGTTCCCGCAAAAGTGTCAATGGTTGCTGCTCGGCTCGGAAAGGCCAAAATCACCGTCAGAAGCAATATGAATCGGGCATTCACGGCGCACCCCACAGGCAGCCCCTCCAAAAAATCCATCAGTGTGGGTTTCATGCCCCACACCCTACGCCTCACCGACGCTGGTGTAAATGCTGTTGGGGGGGAGGAGGGCATTGGGGTTAGTTCGTTGCGGGGTTAATAATTAAGCACGGGGTGAATGATAACGCACTTCGGCATCGCCTTTTTTAGTTCATAAAGCTGAGCCTTGGGGAGGTCAGAGTTGTCTGCGAGGTATAGCTTCTTCGGATTTGTCAGCCCTGCCAAGATACTCACATCGGTGAGTTGGTTGTCACCGAGATTAAGATACGTCAACTTCGCGAGCTTATCCAGACCCTTAACATTGGTCAGTTGATTGCCGTCGAGATTCAGCCTCTCCAACTGCGTGAGCTTCTCCAGTCCCTTCGGCACTTCGGTCAGTTGCTTGTAATCGAGATGCAGAATCGTCACCTTCTCCAAGTCCGCTTTGGTGAGTTCGCCTGTGGGTTTATTGAGTCGCTCGCGAATCGCCTTCTCAATTGCTGCCTGGGCCTTGGCCTCTGCGGCTGCTTTGGCCTCCGCGGCGACTTGAGCTTCTGCGGCAGCTCTGGCCTCTGCAGCTTTCTTAGATTCCCCACACCCCACCAACGCCACCACCGCAATCATCAAAAGAGTTTGCCTCATGGCTTGAGACTGGAAAATCATTCGGGGTGAACCAAGGAGGAACTTGAAGTCCCTTTCCTCATTCAAGCAATAATCTTGAATCCAAGCCCGTTTTGGCGGAGAAAGGGCGCTCCGAATTTTTTGTGAAGGTAAATTTTTATGGCGAAGACTAAATACAAGTATGTGAACGACCTCTGGAAAGGCAGTGAGGTCAAGGGATTGGATGCGGCGGAGCGGTTGGTTTATCGCTCGAACATTCTCGGCAGCGATCAGCGCATCACCAATACCGGCGGAGGGAATACTTCCAGCAAGCTTACCGAAACCGACCCGCTCACGGGCGAGGCGGTGGAGGTGCTTTGGGTGAAGGGCTCGGGCGGTGATTTGCGGACATCCAAAAAAGAAAATTTTGCGTCGCTGTATCAGGAGAAGCTGATCGCATTGCAAGAGGTGTACGCGGGCAAGAAAAAGCGCGGGCCCAAGTCGCCGGCGGAGGATGAGATGGTGGGGATGTATCCGCACTGTACGTTCAATCTCAACCCGCGTGCGTCGTCCATCGATACGCCGCTGCATTCTTTTGTGCCGGCCAAGCACGTGGACCACACGCACCCCAACGCGCCCATCGCCATCTGCGCCTCGAAAAATTCCAAACGCATCACGAAGGCCGTTTATGGCGATGACATCATCTGGACGCCGTGGCTGCGCCCGGGCTTTGAACTGGGCTTGGAACTGCAGGCGATCACCCAAAAACATCCGAACGCCAAAGGCGTGATGCTCGGCCAACACGGGCTCATCAACTGGGACGACGATGACAAAAAATGCTACACGCTTTCGCTCGACCTCATTGAGAAAGCCTCCGCGTACATCGAAAAGGCGTACCGCAAAAAAGGCGGCGACAAGAAAGCGTTCGGCGGGCAAAAACATCTCGCGTTGCCGGAGAAGGTGCGGCGACAAGTGTTCGCCAAACTGCTGCCGTGGCTGCGCGGACAGGTGAGCCAAAAGAAACGCTTCATCGGCACGATTCAAGATGACGCCGCGATTCTGCGTTTTGTGAACAGCAAAGACGCCGGCCGCCTCGCGGAGCTGGGCACGAGTTGTCCGGACCATTTTCTGCGCACAAAAATCAAGCCGCTCTACGTGCCGCTCACGCCGCACAAGAACCGCAATTTCAGCGGCGATTGGGTCGACCGCTTTGTGGCGACGCTCAAGAAAAATATCACCGCCGGTCTCAAGCAATATAAAAAGGACTACGCCACATATTACAAAAACTGCAAGCGCCCCGGCTCACCCGCGATGCGCGATGCGAACCCGACGGTGATGCTCATCCCCGGTTGCGGGATGATTGCGTGGGGCAAAAACAAAAGCGAAAGCCGCGTGACCGCGGAGTTTTACAACTGCGCGGTGGAAGTGATGCGCGGCGCGGAGGCGATTGATAAATACATCGCGCTGCCGCAACAGGAAGCCTTTGACATCGAATACTGGGCGCTCGAGGAAGCCAAGCTGCAGCGCATGCCCGCCGAGATGGAACTCGCGCGGCAAGTCATCGTCGTCATCGGCGCCGGCAGCGGCATCGGCCGCGAGGTGGCCCATCGCGTAGTGCGCGACGGCGCGCACGTCGTCTGCGTGGACCTGAATCTCGCCGCCGCCCAAGCCACCGCCAAGGAAATCACCGATCAATACGGCGTGGGCATTGGCGTCGCCGGCAGCGGCATCAGCAACTGCGGCCCCGCCCTCGGCCTCGCCTGCAACATCACCGACCGCGCCAGCGTCCGCGCCATGCTCGATCAAGTCGCCATCGCCTACGGCGGCTTCGACAGCATCTGCGTCACCGCCGGCGTCTTTTGGCCCAGCGACACCACCGGCCACATCCCCGATGACAAATGGGATTTCACCTTCGGAGTCAACGTGAAGGGCAGCTACATCGTCGCCGACGAAGCCGCCAACACCTGG
>DQLO01000380.1 GCA_015660155.1 Verrucomicrobiota bacterium | reverse complement strand
TTGGAAGTGGATTTGCCCAAGGGCACGAAGCTGGGTGTGGTGGGCGAAAGCGGCGCGGGCAAGAGCACGTTGGTGAGTTTGTTGCTGCGGCTTTATGATCCAACGAAAGGGCGCATTACGATTGATGGCGTGGATATTCGGGAGGCGTCGATTGAAAGCTTGCGCGGGCAGATGGCGTTGGTGAGCCAGGAGATTGTGATTTTTAATCAGTCGGTGGCGGACAATATCGCGTGCGGAAAATTGGACGCCACGCGTGAGGAAATCATCGCGGCGGCTAAGGCGGCGAATGCGCATGAGTTTATCGAGGGCTTGCCGGAAGGCTACGACACGCACTTGGGCGAACAGGGCACGCGGCTCTCGGGCGGTCAACGCCAGCGGATTGCTATCGCGCGGGCGTTTGTGCGGGAGGCGCCGATTTTGATTTTGGATGAGGCGACGGCTTCGCTCGATTCCAAGGCGGAGTCGGAAGTGCAGGGCGCGATCGATCGCTTGGAGGAGGGCCGCACAGTGGTGTGTGTTGCCCATCGGCTTTCGACGCTGCGCGGGATGGATCGCATCATCGTGCTGGAGGCCGGCTGCGTGGTGGAGTCGGGCAGCTTTGCGGAATTAATGGAACGCGCCGGCGCGTTTGCCGTGATGGCGCGGAAGCAGGGGATTACTTCAGCGGCGGTTTAGCGCCATCATTTTTCCTTCAAGCTGGGATGGCTGTGGGGACCATCATCGCTTCCGGCATTCCATTGAAGGTGACGGGCACTTGTTGCACGCCGAGGATGGTGTGCAGTTGCGCGTTGAGAATGGTCATGTTCGGGTAACGCTGATCGGGTGAATGGGCGAGGCAGCGGAGGATGAGTTGACTGAGCGCGATGGGCACTTCGGGGTTGATGTGGTTGGCCGGCTTCACGGGGAAATTTTCATCGAGCTGATTGCGGAGGGCCTCGTCGGGCGTGCGGCCGCTGAAGGGTTTGCGGTGGGTGAGCAGCTCATAAATGGTGGAGCCAAAGGCGTAGATGTCGGCGCGTTGGTCGATTTTCTCATTCTTCAATTGCTCGGGCGGCATGCACGAAGGGGTGCCGGCGGTGCGGGAAAATTTCTTGGGCTTGCGCGGGATTTTTTGTGCGGTGTCAAAGTCCAGCAAGCTCACGTGGCCGTTGAGCGAGATCATTAGGTTTTCGGGTTTGATGTCCAAATGCATCCAGCCGTGGTCGTGGAGGTGGTTGATGCCGTCGGCGGCTTGGATGATCACATCGGCCACGTTGTCCACGAGATGATCGTGATCGCGTAGGAGCAATTCCTTGAGGTTTGCGCCTTGGATGAATTCCAGCACCATGAACGGGAGCCCCTCGGCTTTGCCGTGGTTGATGTAGCGGACGACGTTGGGATGGGGCGGGAGCTTGCGCATCACGCCGAGGCCGGCCTTGAAAAGCTTGGGAGCGCTGGACTGCTTGAGCACGCGCCGCCGCAGCCTTCGCACAGCGACGACGTTTTCGTATTCGTCGGTTGCGAGCCAAATTTCCGTGATTCCACCCTGATTTACGCAGTCGTGTAGCCGATACTTCCCAAATTTTTGTGCCATTTGCTGTTCTTGGTAATTAAATAAACGTAGACGCTCTACTATATATTCGCGTTTCAACTATGATTTCTTTCAAAAAAGTGGAATTATTTTTCCACAAATCGGCAAAATCGCCAAAATCCTCGGTAAACGGGCCCGAAGCGTATAGCATGTTGCAAGCCAATGGCTAGGGATTTCCTAAAGCTGTGAATAACTTTGCCGAATAGTGAATAACTATTGTGCCGCGCTATTCACGGAGGCATTATGCCCTCGGTATGTTTGAAACAGTTCCGAGATCTGTGCGTCTACTCTGCGCAGGATGTGCGTGAGTTGCGATTTTTTCTGATGATAAAACAACGTAAGAGCTGTTCGGGCAATTTTCTCCGGAATTTTGCCGTGTGCGCCGTATTCGCCATGGGCTTTGCCGGCTGCAAAAACGCGGCGGAACATCACGATGCCGCCGACGAGGAAGTGTACGACATCCTCAATCTGCGGCATCAGCAGTTATTTGGCTCGGAGACTGCGTTTGCGGTGGAGACGCCCTATTCCAAGCGCGCGCCCGGAGACATTCCCTCGGTGGAGATTATCCTCAACCGGTTTTCCGACGGCACCAATTTGCTTACGCTGCCCAAGGCGTTGGAGATGGCAGTGAACCACAGCCGCGATTACCAGCTCCAACGTGAGACGCTGTATCTCTCCGCGCTGTCACTCACTGGCGAGCGGCACAAGTTCGCGCTCAAGCCCACCAAAGCCAACCTCGACCTCAGCCGCAACCGTTCCAGCAGCAACATCAACACCACCGAATCGGACGCCACCCTCACCCTCAGCAAAGCCCTCAAAACCGGCGGCACGCTCACGGCCACGTTGGCGAATGACCTCACGCTTTTTTTCAATGGCGGCGGGCCCAAGATTCCGGACATCACCCTCGCGCTCACCCAACCGTTGCTCAAAGACGCCGGCGCGAAGTTCGCCGAGGAATTGCTCACCCAATCCGAGCGTGATTTGGTTTATGCCATCCGTACTTTTTCGCGTTATCAAAAAACTTTTCTCGTCGATCGCATTTCGGAGTATCTGCAGTTGCTCCAGAAAAAAGATGAGGTGCGCGTGCAATATCAACTGTACCTGAATCGCATCCGGTTTCGCGAGGAACAGGACCTGCGGCTGCAGGGCGAGTTGATCAGCCAGTTCGAGCTGGATCAAGCGTTGCGGTCCGAGTACCAGTCGAAGGTCAGCTACATCAACGCCATCGAATCCTATCAGGCGTTGCTGGATGATTTCAAAAAACAACTCAACCTGCCGCTGGGCGAAACGGTGGTGCTGGATGATGCCGAGCTGGGCAATCTCAAGCAGTTCGGGCTGCAGCCGGTGCCGTTGAATGACAAGCACGGCTTCCAGCTCGCGCTTACCAATCGGCTGGATATTTTGAACAATATCGACAGGTTCGAGGACAAAAAACGCAAAGTGGAAGTTGCCGCCAACGACCTCCTTCCGAGCCTTGCGGTGGTGGCGAATTACTCGTTGAAGGATCAGTTTTATAATCGCAACTCATTCGACTTTGGCGATTACTCTGGCAAGATTGGCCTCTCGCTTGATTTGCCTTTGGACAAACACATCGAGCGAAACGCCTACCGCAAGAGCCGCATCACCTTCGAGCAGCAACTGCGCAGCCTGATGAAAACGCTCGACGACCTGCGCGACGAAATCCGCACCAACGTCCGCACGCTGGCGCAGAACCGGCAGACTTATATCATCAACCAAAAAGCGCTGATCGTCGCCGAGCGGGAACGCGAAAAGGCGCGGCTGGATATGTTGGCCGGCGAACGCGTGTCGCCCCGCGACATCCTCGAGGCCCAAACCGCTGTGGCCAAGGCGCAGAATGATGTCACCAAATCGCTCATCAACTTTCACTCCCAACGGTTGAAACTGCTCAACAACACGGGTATTCTCAATACTGGTTTGGATCAGTTTTGGGTAAAACCCCAGCCGGTGCCCGGCGTGGCGCCGGGGGTGCCCCTGCCGCCGGGCGCGGAGCAGGATGTCCCCGTCCTGCCGCCGGCACAAATTTTAGGCAATTAAAAATCAAACCCCAACTCATTATGAAAAAAACGAACCTGTTTGCAATCAGCGCCGCCGCGCTGGCTATCGCGACTTT
>DQLO01000364.1 GCA_015660155.1 Verrucomicrobiota bacterium | reverse complement strand
GGGCGTTCACACCGTCAAGGCCGGTGCGTTCAAGGTGGAGGTGAAATTTTCCGGCGCGTTCGGCCCGGCGAAATTCGCGGCGGTGAAGTTGCGCCCCAAGGTGTGGACCGATCTTACGGTGAAAAGCGTGGCCGCACACGGCGTGGCAGTGGGCGAGGGCACGGTGTTGATTGAGTTTGAAACCGAAAAGATCGACCGCCGCATTGCGGACAGCAAGCGCTCGCTGGAATCCGCGCGGTTGGATCTCTCGCTGGCGAAGGCGGAACATCAGTTTGGCGTCAAGAGCTCCGCGCTGGATCGCGCCGCCGCGCAGCTCGCCTTCAAGCGGTTGCAGGAAGACCTCAAGCATTTTCAGGATCACATAAAAGAGTTCAGCGTGAAGTCCACGCACCAGAGTTTCTCGAGCTATTCCAACTCGCTCGCGTACGCGGAGGAGGAACTCAAGCAACTCAAGAAAATGTACGAGGCCGATGACCTCACCGAGGAGACGGAGGAAATCATCATCCAACGCGCGCTCAACACCGTGAACCGCGCGCGCTTCTCGCTGGAACGTGCCGAGCTTTCCCGCCTCGCCTCGCTCAAATACGGCCTGCCGCGCGAGGTGGAAGATCGCGCCACTGCGCGCGTGCGCTCCCAACTTTCGCAGGACCGCCTCAAGGCCACCTTCGAAACCTCCGCCCAACGCCGCGAACTTTCCATCCAGCAAAAACAAGTGGACTTCGACAAAGCCGCCAAAGCCCACGCCAAGCTCGAGGCCGACCGCAAACTGCTCGACGTGAAAGCCGCCACCAACGGCGTGGTCTATTATGGTGAATTTATAAACGGCCTGTGGACCGGCCGCAAACACCTCGCCGCCAAGCTGCGTCCCGGCGGCAAAGTGATGCCCAACGAAATTTTCATGACCGTCGTCGCCCCGCGCCCACTCATCGTCAGCGGCAGCGTGGCCGAAAAGGACCTGCGCCACCTCAACCTCGGCACCGCCGGCTGGGCCACGCCCACGGCCGCGCCCGAGCAGCGCATCCCCGTCACCGTCACCGCCATCAGCCGCGTGCCCAGCGCGCCCGGCAAATTCGCTATCATCCTCGCTGCCCGCCTCGGCGCGAACCACGGATACCTCGCCCCCGGGATGGGCTGCGCGGTGAAGCTGGGAACCTATTCCAAGGCCGATGCCCTCACCGTGCCCTCCGCCGCCCTGCATTACGGCGCGGATCAAAAGCCCTACGTGAAAGTGGTGGCCGGCGATTCCACGGAAAACAAAGCAGTGCAAATCGGCCGCACCGCCAACGGCAAAACCGAAATCACCAGCGGCCTCAAAGCCGGCGACCAAGTGAAGGTTGATTAACCCCCGGAGCCACTCGATAAGGAACCCCGTGAACCGATTGCCCATTCTCATCCTCGCCAGCCTCGCAGCCGCGTTATTTTTGCCGGCGGCAAACCCCGTGCCCGTGCCGAAATTGCCCGACGTGCCTCCCGTGCCGCGGGCGGACTTGGTGAAGCAGATCGAGAAAGGCGTTTATTTTTTGTTGGATCGGCAGAACAAAGACGGCTCGTGGGGTAGCCCGCGCAACACCAAGGGGTTGAATATTTATGCGCCGGGATTTCAGAGCCATTATGCTTTTCGGCTGGCGGTGACTTCGCTTTGCATCTCAGCCCTCATCGAGGCGGGCGGCGAGACGCCCCAAACCCGCGCGGCGCTGAAGGACGCCGAGGCGTATTTGCTGGAGCACCTGCCCAAGCTGCGCCGCGCCAATGCCACGGCGATGTACAACGTGTGGTCGCACGGCTACGGCTTGCAGGCGTTGGTGCGGCTGCGCGCGCGGGCGAAGGATGAACCGGCGAAGATCAAAAAAATCGACGCGCTCATCGCTCAGCAGTTTGGCCGTTTGGATGCCTACGAATCCGTCGATGGCGGCTGGGGCTATTACGATATGCGTTTGGGCACCAAGAAACCCGCGAGCAGTTCCATCTCGTTTGTGAATGCCACCGTGCTCGTCGCTTTCCACGAAGCCAAGATGGCCGGCATTGAGCCGCCCAAGAAATTGGTCACCCGCGCGCTGGCCGCGCTCAAGCGGCAGCACTTGCCCGACGGCAGTTTTCTTTATGGCGAGTACTTAAAAAACTCACCGCGCCGCGGCATCAATCGTCCCGGCGGCAGCCTCGGCCGTTCGCAAGCGGGCAACATCGCGCTGCGCTTGTGGGGCGATAAACGCATCACCGACAAAGTGATGGTCGACTGGCTCGACCGCCTTTATGCGCGCAACGATTGGCTGGGCATTGGTCGCAAGCGCCCGCGCCCGCACGAGGCGTGGTTTCAGGTGGCCGGTTATTTTTATTACTACGGCCACTACTACGGCGCGCTGTGCCTCGATCACGTGCCCGCCGCCGAGCGCCCGCGTCTGCAGGATCACATGGCCACCATCATCATGAAGTACCAGGAAAAAGACGGCAGTTGGTGGGACTTCCCCTTCTACGATTACCACCAACAATACGGTACCGCGATGGCATTGATGACGTTGCAACGCTGCCTCAAGGCCAAACCGGCTAAGGCACCGGCTGCCCCTGAAAAATAGGCATGGCAGCTTGGAGGACGCGGCGAAGTTTGCCATTTCGATGGCGCAGAATTGTTGTGCCCAAACAGAGCCGCGCGGCGTCAAATGAGGTGATGCGTGTAATCGTAATTTTACTGGTGTTGTCGACTGGATTATTGCCGGCACAAACGCGGCAAAAGGGCGCGGGCGGTTTCGGCCAGCGAATGGATGCGAACGGCGACGGCAAAATTTCGCGGGAAGAATTTCCCGGGCCAAAAAATTTCTTCGACCAATTCGACACGGACAAAAACGGATTCCTCACCCCACCCGAAATGGAAGCCATGCGCCGCTCGCGGATGCAACAAGGCGCCCGTCGTCCGGGCGGCGGTGCGTCGCAGAAATTGTTTCGCATTCTCGATGCCGATGCCGACCGCAAAGTTTCCGCAAAGGAATGGACGACGCTGCTAAAGGTGGCGGATTTCAAAAAAGCCGACTCCCAAGCCGACGGCCATGTGACACCCGAGGAATGGATGCGCTATTTCGGGCAAGCCCAACGACCCGCGCGCGGGGGTGGCGGTGGCGGCACGCAGGTGGGGGCGCTTGCGCCCAAGGTTTCCGCG
>DQLO01000399.1 GCA_015660155.1 Verrucomicrobiota bacterium | reverse complement strand
GTTTCCGGAAAATTCTAAATTGCTCCCGCCGGTCACCAACACCGCTTCCTGTATCGTGGGCACTCGGCCGTGATCGCGCACGAGGTTGGCGCTGATGACGGCGTGGTGGACGTGGTCGAGATGCAGCGCGCGGTGTTTGGGATCGTGCACTTGGCAATGGGCGACGGTGATGTCGCGGGAATTAAAAATGCCAATCGCACCGTCGCTCTTTGCCGTGCCGGCTTGGCTGGATTCGATGATGAGCCCGTGGAGGTTGATGCCCGCGCTGTCTTTTATCAAAACGCCATCAATGCGCGGGCCTTTGTAATCGGGATTGTAATCCAGATTATTGGAGCCCACCACCAGATTGCGGCAGCGGTCGATGAGGATTGTTCGCGCGGCGGCGGTGCCGAAAGTGTTGCCGGTGACCGTCACCCCGCGGCAATTTCGCAGCAGCAGATTGTGGGTTTGGTTGGTGATGATGTTGCCGCTAATCGTCCACAACCCAGCCTCGGTGGAGTGTTCCGTGGGCGCGGCCTCGATTCGGATGTTCGCTCCAGCAGGGCTGTACTTGGCCTGAATGGTGCAGGAAGCAATCGTCACCTCGCGCACCTCCGCCGCGCGCGCATCGATCCACACATCGGCGCAGTCGATTTCTTCCGCGTCAAAATTATACTCAATATCGCAGCCGGTGATTTGCAAATTGCGCACGCTGCTGCGCTGCAGTTTGATGCCTGCGTGGCGATGGTAACTGATGTGGCAGCCGATGATATTTATTTGGTGCAGATCACAGCCGTCGAGATAAATCCCAATCGCCCCCTTGCCCGCGCCACCGTAAATGTGGCAGTTGGAAATAATCGGATTGCGATTGCGCGTGATGAGGTGGATGCCGATTTTGCATTTGCGAATGAGCACCCCCGTGAGCGTTGTTTGCATCGTGCGCTCCAACTGAATGCCAATCGCCTCGGGATGGTTTCCGACAATTTCAATGCCCCTCACCGTGGGCATCCGCTGGCTCTGCCAAACGTTGGGCTTCACCGAGTTGGGATCCGCCGTGCCCCCGTGCGAGCCCACCAACCGCAACGCCGGCCCCGGGCCATCCATCACAATCGTCGCCGTGCCGCCTTCGCCGCTGATGCCGGTGAATCCGGTTTTGTCCAAATCCACCACCAACGGTTTAGTGATGCGATACGTCCCGGCGGGAATGACAATGAGCCGTTCGCCATCATTGATCGCGTGCTGGAGTTCCGCGGTGTCATCGGTTTTGCCATCGCCCACCGCCCCAAAATTTTTCACGTGCGCCATAGCCGGAGGGTAAAGGCCAGTTGAGTTTTCGCCAATGTTTTTGGCGGTTGCCGGCCTATCGATCTTTACGAATGCGCCAAAATGAAGGAAAGCGTGGTAGGCCATTCTTGGTGAGGCCGCGATAGCGATAAGTGACCACTGCGCCAATCGGCGGCGGGTTTTTTCGCTCGGCATTGGTGAGGCCGGTGCCGACGGAAAATTCGCGGCCGTCTTTGGTGCGCACGCGCAGCGAGCCGAGCATTCCTTCGAATTTACCTTTGCCCGGTTTGTGGCCGATGACGGTGGCTTCGGCGTCGTCGTGGGTTTTTACTTTCAACAATGTGCCCGAGCGTTTGCCTTCGTAGACTGATTCCGGCTCGCGAATCATCAACCCTTCGGCGCCGGCTTTTACGATTCGGTCGCGCTCGGAAATCAAATGCGCCTTTCCTTTGCAACGCCACTGCGGAACCGGCCGCACGTGTTTGGCAGTCGCGGGCAGTTGGGTTTTCAGAAACGCCATTCGCTTTTCAAACGTGCCCTTTGCCTTCGGCGCATCGAAAACCATAAACTTGATTTGCCGCCAACGCGTATCGGGCGTTTGCCTTCGCACGATGCTCATCGTGTCCTCAAACTTCCCGCGCCTCAGCCACAGCTCGCCATCGAGCGCAATGCCCTCGGGCAGTTCGGCCAAAAAATATTCCGGCGCGTGGATGGGTTTCCCGCCGCGCGTCCACAACGCCTTCCCATCCCAAAACCCCCGCATGCCATCGTACTTCTCACTAATCCACCAACCCGTGGGGTCGATGGTTTCGCTCCAAGTTTTTGCCAGCAATAATTTTGGTGCAGCTTCAGCGCCGGAAATGGATTGGCATAAAATTATTGTCCAGATGAATAACAGTGGTTTCATAGTTCGCAAAATCTCCCAATTGGCAAGGAATGTCAAGAGAGTCAAGTTCCGGAAGATTCGCAGCTTAGTTTCGGAATGCTAACAGTCTAGAGTCCATGATGCGGCAACTGATCACACGCGGGCGAGTCGAACGACCGATGCGTGAGATGGGTCGTGTGTCGGCGAAATAGATTTTCCGGATTTCATCTTATAAATTGTTTCAGCGTTCAGCGGACTCGCAAGCTCGTCCCTCCAATGTGCGCGCTCCACTGGAGGGACGAGCTTGCGAGTCCGAAATGGGGCTTGTGGGATAACCTCAGTTCAACCCATCACGCCAGCACTTCTTTGATCACGTGCCCGTGGACGTCGGTTAGGCGGCGCTCGGTTCCGTTTTGGCGGTAGCTGAGGCGTTCGTGGTTTAATCCCAGAAGGTGGAGGGCGGTGGCGTGGAGGTCGTGGACGGTGACGGGGTTTTGCTCGGCCTTCCAGCCGAAGTCGTCGGTGGTGCCGTGGGTGTGGCCGCGTTTGACGCCGGCGCCGGCGAACCACGCGGTGAAGCCGTCGGGGTTGTGGTCGCGGCCACTGGCGCCTTTTTGGAATGTGGGCATTCGGCCAAATTCTGTGCAGCAAAAAACCAAAGTGTGTTCGAGCAGGCCGCGTTGCTTGAGGTCGCGCAGGAGGGCACCGGTGGGTTGGTTGAAGATGGGGCCATGCACATCGTATTGGGCGGTTAGTTTTTTGTGGCCGTCCCAGTTGCTGGTGCCTTCGCCACCGGTTTGGTAGCTGCCATTAAAAAGTTGTACGAAGCGCACGCCTTTTTCCAGGAGTCGCCGGGCGAGGATGCAGTTGCGTGCGTAGTCGGCTTTGTGTTTCGTTTTCGTGTCGTCGGCGCCGTACATTTTTAGAACGTGCGCGGGTTCGCGGGAGAGGTCACTGACGGCGGGGATGCTCG
>DQLO01000125.1 GCA_015660155.1 Verrucomicrobiota bacterium | reverse complement strand
GGCGTGAAGGCGACGGTCATCAACAATCCATTTATCAATCAAGTGGATGTCGAAACCATCGGCGCAGCCGTGCAAGCGGCGGACGGGAATCTCGTGACCATCGACGATCATCAATCCATCGGCGGCATGGGCGCGCAGTTGAGCCACGCATTGAGCCGCGCGGGCATCGCGCATCGCGTGCAAACGCTGGGCATCGACGGCGAGTTCGGCCAATCCGCGTACAAGGCGGATCAGCTTTACGAAAAGAACGGCCTCAGCGTGGAGGGCGTGGTGGAAGCGGCGAGGGAATTGTTGAAGTCGCGATAACAATCGGTCATTGAGCCTTGGCCATTTATTTCACATCCACCCACCCTTTGCCGGGCAAATATTCGCGATGGCCGGTGTCGGTGGTGGTGCATCCGGCGGCTAGAAAAAGAAGGGCGGCGGCAATAATCAAGGCGGTTTTCATGCCCGAAGTATAATGGGGATTGCCCCATGCGCAAGCTTGTTGCTAACTTTCCCCGGCGTGCATGAAGGGTTTCAAACATTACAGGGCAAACTGCTGCTTGATGGCGGCAGCTTGAGTGGGTCGTTTTTCAATCGCACGGTGGTGCTCATCTGCCAGCACAGCGGCGATGGCGCGTTTGGGCTCGTCCTCAATCGCGGCGCCGAACGTACGGTGGGCGAGGCGATCACTGACGATTTGCCCGAACGCATCGGCGAACAGGATTTGTGGGTCGGCGGCCCCGTGCAGCCCGCCTCGCTCAGTTATTTGCACACCGACGATTACTTGCCGGATGCGAACGTCTTTCCCAATCTTAACCTCGACCATTCGCTGGAGGATTTGGTTGAACTCGGCAGTTCATATTCCAGCACGCAAAAAGTTCGGGTCTTCACCGGCTACTCCGGTTGGGGCCCCGGCCAGTTGGAAGACGAAATGAAACGCAAAGCGTGGGTGACGCACACCGCCACCCTCGAGCACGTTTTTGAGAAATCCCCCGAACAACTCTGGCGCACCATTATGCGCGAAATGGGCGGCGTGAATCGGCTAATGTCCGGCGCGCCCGATGATTTGTCGTGGAACTAGTTTCCTGCAACTTCCCGTTTCAGTTGATTCACTTGATCACGCAGTAGCGCGGCTTTTTCAAATTCCAAATTGTCCGCGGCTTCGAGCATTTCTTTTTCCAGTTCGCGAATCATTTCGGTGACGTCGAAATTTTCGCTACTTTCACGCAATAACATCGTGGCTTTGTTGGTGGCGTCTTGACGGTTGCCGAGGCTTTCTTCCACGGCGCGTGTGACGCTGCGGGGGGTGATGTTGTTTTTCTTGTTGTGCTCGATTTGTTTTTCGCGGCGATAGCCAGACGTGGCCATAAATTTCTGGATGCTCTTGGTCATGACATCGGCGTAGAGCAGCACGCGGCCTTTCAAGTGGCGCGCGGCGCGGCCGGCGGTTTGGATGAGCGCGGTGGCGCTACGGAGGAAACCTTCCTTGTCCGCATCGAGAATGGCGACGAGCGCAACTTCCGGAAGGTCGAGCCCTTCGCGCAGGAGGTTAATGCCGACAAGCACATCGAACTCGCCCTTTCGCAGCGCACGCAGAATCTCCACGCGCTCGAGCGCATCGATGTCGCTGTGCAAATAACGCACGCTCACGCCGATGTCGCGGAGGTAATCGGTCAACTCCTCCGCTGTGCGTTTGGTGAGGGTGGTGACAAGCACGCGCTCGTTCGCATCGGCGCACTGGCGACATTCCTCGATGAGATCGTCGATTTGCCCTTTGAGCGGACGCACGGTTATCGTGGGATCAATGAGGCCGGTGGGGCGCACAATCTGCTCGGCCACGTGCGGCTTGGCCCAATCCATTTCCAACGGGGTCGGCGTGGCGCTGATGTAGACGGTTTGGTGTTGGTGCGTTTGGAACTCCTCAAAATTGAGCGGGCGATTGTCCAACGCGCTCGGCAATCGGAAGCCGTGCTCCACCAGCACCGTTTTGCGCGAGCGATCGCCGGCGTACATCCCGCGAATCTGCGGCAGCGTCGCGTGGCTTTCATCGATGACCAACAAAAAATCTTTCGGGAAAAAATCCATCAACGTGTTCGGCATCGAGCCCGGCGGCCGGCCGCTGATGTGGCGGCTGTAATTTTCAATGCCGCTGCAGTAGCCGAGTTCCTCCATCATTTCCAAATCATATTCGGTGCGCATTTTGATGCGCTGCGCTTCGAGTAATTTCTTTTCCTTTTCAAATTGCTGAATCCGCTCGCGGAGTTCCACCCGGATGGTTTTCATCGCGGCCATGATTTTGTCGCCTTGAGTGACAAATTGTTTGCCGGGAAAAATCGTGGTGGCCGGCAGCGTCTCGATGGTGTTGCCGGTCAACGGCTCGTAACGCTGGATGCGCTCAATCTCTTCGCCGAAAAATTCCACGCGAATGGCGTCCTCGGTGTTGGCGGGACGGATGTCCACCGTATCGCCGCGCACGCGAAATTGTCCGCGCTCGAACGCCACATCATTGCGCGCGTATTGAATTTCCACCAAGCGCGACAGCAATTGTTCGCGCGTGATTTGCTGGCCCGTCACCAGCGGCACCATCAGCGCCTCGTAATCCTCGCGACTGCTGATGCCGTAAATGCACGACACGCTGGCCACCACCACCACATCGCGCCGACTCATCAGCGAGCCCATCGTCGAGAGCCGCATCCGCTCGATTTCCTCGTTCACCGACGAGTCTTTTTCGATGAAGGTATCCGTGCGCGGGATGTACGCCTCCGGCTGATAATAATCGAAGTAGCTCACGAAATATTCCACCGCGTTCTTCGGGAAAAATGTTTTGAACTCCGCGTACAACTGCGCCGCCAACGTTTTGTTGTGAGAAATCACCAGCGTTGGCCGATCGATTTTATCAATGACATTGGCCATCGTAAACGTCTTGCCGCTCCCCGTCACCCCGAGCAAAACCTGATGCGCCAGCCCCTCCTCCAGCCCCGCTGAAAGCTGAGCAATCGCCTCCGGTTGGTC
>DQLO01000089.1 GCA_015660155.1 Verrucomicrobiota bacterium | reverse complement strand
GACCTCAAGCCGCAGTGCGATGCGTTGGCGATGCCGTTGATGATTGAGCCGTTGGTGTTCAAGCCCAACACCGAGGCGGGCGGGTATCAAGTGGACGGCGATCTGGAAAAAATTCTGCCGCTCGTGCGCCAAGCGGTGGAGCTGGGCGCGGATGTCATCAAGGCAGATCCCACGGATGATCCGGCGGATTACCATCAAGTCATCCAAATCGCCGGGCGCATTCCGGTGCTTGTGCGTGGCGGCGGGCGTGTGAGTGACGAAGAGATTCTTCAACGCACCCACACGATTTTAGCGCAAGGCGCGGCGGGCATCGTGTACGGCCGCAACATCATTCAGCACGCTAATCCGGCGGGGATGACGCGCGCGCTGATGGCGTTGGTGCACGAAGGTGCCACGCCGGAGACGGCCGCCGAACACTTGTCATAACTTCAGTGGGGTTCGGATTGCTTTGACCTTGGCCCTCAAATGCCATAGTTTCCCCGTTTCGCAATGATTTCAAAGGTATGATTGGATTAATTAAGAGAATTTTCGGCACGAAAAATGAGCGCGAAGTGCGGCGCATTTCCGAGACGCTCGTTCCAGCGGTGTATTCCCATGAGGCGGTGCTGAAAGGGTTGACTGATGAAGAGCTGCGCGACAAAACGCGGGCGTGGAAATCGCAAATCAGTGCCATCGACGACGATAAAGAGTTGGCGGCGCGGCTGGAGGAGCTGATGCCCGAGGCGTTTGCGGTGGTGAAGGACGCCTGCCGTCGACTGTGCGGGAGCAACGTCCACGTGCGCGGGCACGATCTGGAGTGGAACATGATTCCCTTTGACGTGCAGCTCGTTGGTGGCTACGCGCTGCACACCCGTCGCATTGCGGAAATGGCCACGGGCGAAGGCAAGACGCTGGTCGCCACGTTGCCGGTTTATCTCAACGCACTTTCAGATCGAGGCGTGCACGTGGTCACGGTGAATGATTATCTTGCCGCGCGTGACTCGGAATGGATGGGCGCGGTTTACGAATTTCTTGGGCTCACTGTGGGCGTCATCCAGCACGATCAATCGCCGCCCAAGCGCCGCGAAATGTACGCGTGCGATGTCACTTACGGGACCAACTCCGAATTTGGTTTTGATTATCTGCGCGACAACGGCATGGCGCAAACCGCCGAGGAACAAGTGCAGCGCGGGCATTACTTCGCCATCGTGGATGAGGTGGATTCCATCCTCATCGACGAAGCCCGCACGCCGCTCATCATCAGCGGCCCCACGATGGTGAAGCAGGATCAGCGCCTTTACAGCGAACTTAAGCCTAAGATTCAAGCCATCGTGCGCAAGCAGCGTGAGCTGTGCGATGGCTATCTGCGCGACGCCGAAAAACTATGCGCGCAAGCCAAGGAAAACGGCAATAATTCCGATCTCGATTTTGAAATTGGGATTTTAATGTACCGCGCGCAAATGGGCCAACCCAAGCATCCCAGCTTGTTGAAGCTGAAAACCAATCCCGACAACCTGCGCCGCCTCAACGACTCCGAGATGGAGTTGCACAAGGATCAAACCAAGAAAGAGTTGTACGCGCAAAAGGAGTTCCTCTTCTTTGCCATGGACGAGAAGAGCCACGATGCCGATCTCTCCGAAAAGGGTCGCGATTTTCTCAGCCCCAATGACCCCGAAGCCTTTATGATGCCCGACGTGGTCACCGCGCATCACGAGATTGACGTCAACGAAGATCTTACTCCGCAGGAACGCCTTGCCGAAAAACAGCGAGTGCAGGCCGAAAGCGAAGAGCGCAGCGAACGCATCCACGTCACCTCGCAGTTGCTCAAGGCCTATTGCATTTACGAGCGCGACCAGCAATACATCGTGGCCGACAACAAAGTGGTGATCGTGGACGAACACACTGGCCGCGCCATGGAAGGCCGCCGCTGGAGTGACGGACTGCACCAAGCCGTGGAAGCCAAGGAAGGCGTCCGCATCGAGGCCGAGACGCAAACGTACGCCACCATCACGATTCAGAATTATTTCCGGTTATACCTCAAGCTCGCCGGCATGACCGGCACCGCCGAGACCGAGGCCAACGAGTTTCTCGATATTTACAACATGGGCGTGCTCGTCATCCCCACCGACCAAGTGTGCGTTCGCGACGATCGCAACGACTCCATTTACCTCAGCACCAAAGAAAAATATCAGGCGGTGATTGATGAGGTGAAAAAAATTCACGGCGAAGGCCGGCCCATTCTGGTGGGCACCGTGGCGGTGGAAACCAGCGAGCACATGGCCAGTTTGCTGAAAAAGGAACGCATCCCGCACAGCGTGCTCAACGCCAAATACCACGAACAGGAAGCGGAAATTGTGGCGCGCGCCGGCCAACGCGGCACCGTTACCATCGCCACCAACATGGCCGGGCGCGGCACCGACATCAAACTCGCCGAAGGCATCCCCGGCATTGGCGGGCTCCACGTGCTCGGCACCGAGCGCCACGAATCGCGCCGGATCGATCGCCAGTTACGCGGCCGTTGCGCGCGGCAGGGCGATCCGGGCAGCTCCCACTTTTTCCTCAGTCTCGAGGATGACCTCATGCGGTTGTACGGCGCCAGCGACAAGATGGGCGGTTGGCTTGAGAAACTCGGCATGGAAGAGGGTGAGGAAATTTCGCATCCGATGCTCAACCGCTCCATCGGGACCGCCCAGAAACGCGTGGAGCAACATCACTATCAAACCCGCCGCCGTACGCTCGAGTACGATGATGTGATGAACAAACAGCGCGAGGAACTATACGGCTTCCGCAATCGCGTGCTGCACGGCGACGACACGCGCGACATTATTTTTGACATCATCGAGGAGGTCACCATCGAACGCGTGGAAGGCCATCTCTCGCAAATCGATGACACGGAGGATACTGACGGCGGATTCCGTCCGCTGGATGAATGGGTGAACCTCACTTACCCCGTGGGCCTCGATCAGGCGGAACTGGAGAAGGCCTATCACGAAGGCACCGAGGAACCCTCCACCGGCTCAATGTACGACGGCCTCACTGCAGGGCAGTTTGCCGTGTGCCGTCGCATCATCGACGCGGTGCATTCGGTGTACGAAATAAAAATCGCCGCCGAAGACACGGACTCACTCGCGCAGGGCGAACGCTACACCGTGCTCACCGCGGTGGATCGCCTCTGGCGCGATCATTTGTACGCGATGGATGGGCTGCGGCAGTCCGTGCATCTGCGCGCTTACGGGCAGAAAGATCCACTGGTGGAATACAAAACCGAGGCGCGCGATATGTTCGAGGAATTGATGGTTCACATCAAGGAGGAGGTTTGCAAAAACGTGTTCCTCACCGCCTCGAGCTTGGAAGCCGTGCAACATTTCCTGCGCAGTTTGCCGACGCAGGCGAGCCATCAAATGGCCAGCGCCTTTGGCCTCGACGCCTCGATGATCAACGCCAGCAGCGACGTGGTCAGCGAGGTAAACAGCGAAGTGAGCGCGGAACAAAAAGCGCGCCCCGTCCGCTCCGGCCCGCGCGTGGGTCGCAATGATTCGTGCCCGTGCGGCAGCGGCAAGAAATACAAAAAATGCTGTGGATGATCGCTCATTCAATCCGGTTTCTTTAATTCGACCGCGCCGCGTCATTCGCGGCATCTCCGCAATTCTACTTCCCTTTCAGTCCAACGGCGACGTGGATTGGGCGGGTTTCACCGCGCATCTCCAACGTACTGTATCCGCCGGCCTCGCGCCCGCGGTGAATATGGACACCGGCTACGCCCACCTCATTGACGACGCCACGCGCACACGCGCGCTGGAACTCACGCGGGCGGTGACCGATGATTTTGTGGCCGGTGCTTTCGTAGGCGATGCGCTGGGCGCGGCCTTTGATGCCGACGAATATTTTCGCCAAATGGAAATGATCCAAACCCACGGCGGAGTGCCGGTGATTTTTCAATCCTTCGGCCTCACCGGCGGTGACGATGAAGCGATTGTGGCCCGCTACGCGCAACTCGCCGAGGGCGCTGACGAAATCATTGGCTTTGAGCTGAACGATATGATTGCGCCGTTTGGGAAAATTTATTCGCTCGAAGTTTTTCGTGGCTTGCTGGGCATCAAGCGGTTGATTGGCTCGAAGCATTCCTCATTCAAACGCGAACCGGAATGGCGGCGGCTGATGTTGCGCGATGAATTGCGGCCGGAGTTTCGCGTGTTCACCGGCAACGATCTGGCCATCGATATGGTGATGTACGGCAGCGATTATCTGCTCGGCCTCAGCACCTTCGCGCCGGACGTGTTCGCCCAACGCGATGCCGCGTGGGCGGCGGGTGATCCGGCGTTTTATGAATTGAACGACTGGCTGCAGTATCTCGGCTTTCTCACTTTCCGTCCGCCCGTGCCCGCGTACAAACATTCGGCCGCGATGTTTCTCAAACTGCGCGGCTGGCTCGACTGCGACGATACGCATCCGGATTCTCCCACGCGCCCGGATAGTGACCGCGCAATTTTGCAGAAAATCGTGGAGCAATTCTCCGATGCCTGAATCCTTCAAACTGACACGTATCCCCACGCTAAAAACGCCGGATGCTTTTCGGTCACACGTGGCTTCGCTGGGCGTCGAGATTCCATGCGACGATGCGATCATCACCGAGGCCTCGCCGGTTGCGGAGGCTTTGGCCGGGATTACGATCAATGGCAAAACAATCGGCAACCGCATTGCGCTGCAGCCGATGGAGGGGTGGGACGGCACGACGGAGGGTCGCGCGACGGATGCGGTGCGGCGGCGTTGGCGGCGGTTTGGCGAGAGCGGGGCGAAACTGATTTGCGGTGCGGAGGCGATGGCGGTGCGGCCGGATGGGCGGGCGAATCCGAATCAATTGCTCATCAACTCTGAAACGCAGGGTGACCTCACGGCGTTGCGGGAAATTTTGCTAGCGGCGCATCGCGATAAGTTTGGGGGCACGGACGATTTAGCGATTGGGTTTCAGTTGACGCATTCGGGACGGTTTTGCCGACCGAATGGAAAATTTGTTTACGAACCGCGCGTCGCTTACCGGCATCCAATTTTGGATGCAAAATTCAAGGTGACGAGTGACGCGCAAGTATGGACGGATGACGAGCTGGCCGGGTTGATTGCCGATTACGTGAAGGCGGCGCGGCTGGCGCGCGAAGTGGGCGCGGATTTCGTGGACCTCAAATGTTGCCACGGATATTTGCTGCACGAATTTCTCGGCGCGTTCACGCGGGCGGGGCGTTATGGCGGCAGCTTTGAAAACCGCACGCGTCTCTTTCGCGAGATCGTGGCGGCCATTCGCGCGGACGGGAATGATCTCGACCTCGCGGTGCGCTTGAGTTTGTTCGACATTGTGCCGCATCGGCCCGATCCCGCGAATGCGTTTCCGGGTAAACTCGGCCCGGGCATTCCCGAAGATTTTAACACTCCCTTTCCATATCAGTTTGGCGTGGATCAAAATGATCCCACGCAACCGGACCTCACCGAGACATTTGCGTTTGTGAAACTCTGTGGCGAACTGGGAATCAAACTGCTCAACACTTCGGCCGGTTCGCCGTATTACAATCCGCACATCCAGCGGCCGGCGGTGTATCCGCCCAGCGATGGCTATCAACCGGCGTACGATCCGCTGGTGGATGTGGCGCGCCAAATCGATGCGGTGCGGCAGGTGAAGGCGCAGTTGCCTGCGGGCATGGCGGTGGTGTCCTCGGCGTTGAGTTATTTGCAGGAGTATCTGCCGCACGTGAGTCAGGCGCTGCTGCGCGAAGGCTGGACGGATTTCGCGGGGCTCGGACGGGTGGTGCTGAGTTATCCGGATATTCTTTCGGCAGCAATGGAGCAGGGCGCGTTGGAGAAGAAATTGATTTGCCGAACGTTTAGCGATTGCACCACGGCACCGCGCAAGGGTTTGCCGAGCGGGTGTTTTCCGCTGGATGATTTTTATTCAAAGAGCCCGGAGGCGGCGGAATTGAAGGCCAAAAAAAAGGCGAGCTAAACCCGCCGGTGATTTTTCTGTTTGCGGCTTACCACCATTTGAATGCTGCATCGGGTGTTTGCGTAAACATTTCCACCATTTCCTCGGTGGGGGGGAAGATGTATTGCTCCACGTGCATATCGCCGTAAAGCATGATATGCTTGGCGAGACCCTTGGTGCTGTGCCATGCGTCCCTGCGGTCGTAGGGCCAATTCCAATCGCCTTGGATTATTTTTTTGTCCACGGCAGCAAACTGAGTGAGTTCAGATTCGTGCATGGAGGTAGCTTCATAACTGCCGGGTTTTTCGTTGCGCTCGCCGAGCACGCGTTGCACGCGAAAGAGGTCATCGGCTACTTGGGGTTGGTAGCTTGTGCCGAGGGAATTCCAGCAGCTTCTCATTTTGTAGAGGGTGCTGCCGTTATCGGCGGGGTCATGAAACACGTCGGCGCTTCCCACGTATTTGTTGAGGGGGCGCTCGGCTTCAGGTACTTTAGCGCCGAATAAATTAACCACGATGGCGGGCAGGGGGCCGCTGCCGCCCATGCCGTTGCCGGTTTTCCCGCCAAGGCCGGCCGGGCCGTACACGGATGGGAACCATCCGTCATGATCGCCCAGATAACCGGTGTAGCCGGCACCAATTTGTTTTTGGTTGCTGATGCTTTTCATGGTGCGGGCTTTTTTCTTCGCACCGGCCAGCACGGGCATCAACATCGCTGCCAGAATGCCGATCACGAGCATGACTACAAGTAATTCGATCAACGTGAAACCGGATGTGCGCTTATTGAGTTTCATGAGCTTCTCTTTCTCTTCGGTCAATGTAATCGAATTTATCGTTTAAGTAAAGTGGTTTGTCGGCTCACCACCAGGTGAAGGCGGGGTCGGGCGGTGGTTGGAGCTGCCATTTGAGCAGTGTGGAAGTGGGGGGGAAAACAAATTGCTCCACATGAAAATCGCCGTAGAGCATCACGTGCCGACCGTAACCCTCCACGCCATGCCATGCGTCTTCGCGGTCGTAGGGCCAGTTCCAATCGCCTTGGATGATTTTTTTATCAACGGCATTGTGCGTGGTGAGTTCGGATTCATGCATGGACATACCCTCGTATGAATCAGCCGGTTCACTTTTTTCGCCGAGCACACGTTTCACGCGAAACATGTCATCGGCTGCTTGGGGTTGATAGCTGTTGCCGAGGGATTCCCAACAACTGGGCAGGACATACACGCCCCCGCCGATATCCGACGGGTCGTGAAAAATTCTGGAGTCGCCCACATACTCATTGAGTGGCCGTTCGTTCTCGGGCACCGTGGCACCGTAAAGTCGGGCCACGAGTTTTGGGAGTTTGCCTTTGTTGCCCATGCCGTCCCCCTGTTTGCCGCCTACGCTGGCCGGTCCTGCTACACGGGGAAACCAGCCATCGTGATCGCCGAGATAGCCAACGTAGCCCGCGCCAATTTGTTTTTGGTTGCTCACGCTCTTGATTGTGCGCGCCTTTTTCTTTGCCCCCGCCAATACCGGCAACAGGAGCGAGGCAAGGATGCCAATAATGGCAATGACGACCAGCAACTCAATCAGAGTAAATGCGTTTTCGTGTTGGGGTTTCTTCATTAGCCGAATCAAGTTTCTTGGGGGAAGATACAGCACGCCCCCCGCCTTCGTAAAGTCAGACGGTAAATCTCGGACGATTGTTACGGTTTTGTTGTTACCATTCGGGTTTGACACCCCGCTGCCGCACGCTTATAACGCGCCCCAACATTAACCTCCAATCCCCCAAACCACTCACCATTATGCCCATTGAAGTAGGCTCCAAAGCTCCTGATTTCACCCTCAAATCCAGCAACGCCGACGGCGAGAAAAACGACTTCGGCCTCACCGACGTCACGCTCAGCGCCAATTACGGCGCGAAAAATACCGTACTCCTCTTCGTGCCGCTCGCCTTTACCGGCGTTTGCACCGCCGAGCTCTGCGACCTCACCGCCGGCATCGGCGCTTACAACGATCTCAACGCCGCCGTCATCGCCGTGAGTGTCGATAGCCCCTTCGCCCAAAAACAATGGGCCGAAAAGGACGGCATCGAAATCACGCTCGCCAGCGATTTGAACAAGCAAACCGCCAAGGATTACGGCGTGCTGCTTGATGACCTCATCGGCGTGGGCGCCACCAGCGCGCGCGCGGCCTTCGTTATCGACAAGGAAGGCACCGTGCAATACGCCGAACAAACCGAAACCCCCGGCGACCTACCTAACTTCGAAGCCATCAAGGAAACTCTGGCCAAGCTCAACTAGGCCACGGGAAAAATTATTTCGAGCGGGAGGCTTTCGGGCCTCCCGTTTTTTTATGTCGACTTGAAATTGCGCCGAAATTGCAGTAGGTTAACCAATGAGGACGGTGAAACGCATTTCTCCAATTTTGGCCATCGCCTGGGTGTGCCTCGGCATGGCCACCGCTCAAGACGCCCTTCAACGGCGCGCCGATGGCCTGTGGTATTTGCCCAGTGCCAATGCCCCCTACACCGGCGTAGCCGAGCGCAAACATTTCGATGGCACGCGCATCACCGAAATTAATTATCGCGCCGGCAAACAGCACGGCCCCTCGAAGTTCTGGTATAACACCGGCAAGCCTCGCTCGGTGTTTCATTACACCGATGGCAAATTGGATGGAAATTCCACGTATTACTACAAAGGCGGCGGCATTCAAAACCTCACCACCTATCGCGTGGGCGTCTTGCACGGGCCCACGATCGATTGGTGGCCCAATGGCAAAAAAAGTTTTGAGGAAAATT
>DQLO01000322.1 GCA_015660155.1 Verrucomicrobiota bacterium | reverse complement strand
TAAAGGTCCACAAACACGCGCTGCACGCACTTCGTGTAGTCTTCGTCCATCGTGAAACGCAGGCGCGACCAATCGCAACTCGCGCCGAGCTTTTTCAACTGCTCGATGATGATGCCGCCGTGTTTCTCTTTCCATTCCCAAATATGCTCGAGCAATTTCTCGCGGCCCAAGTCATCGCGATGCTTCATCACGCCCTCCTTGCGCAGCGCGCGCTCCACCACGTTCTGCGTCGCGATGCCCGCGTGGTCCGTGCCCGGCAACCACAACACCTCCTTGCCGTCCATCCGCGCCTTGCGAGCGAGCATGTCTTGAATAGTGTTGTTGAGCACGTGCCCCATGTGAAGGACGCCCGTAACATTCGGCGGCGGGATGACAATCGAATACGCGGGCCGCGCCTCGCTCACGCGCGCGGGGTCGGCCGTAAAGCAGTCGTGCTCCTCCCAGAACGAATACCATTTCGCCTCAACCGCTTGCGGTTCGTATGCTTTTGGAATTTCTGCCATGAAACTATTTCTTCAACAGCCGAAATTCGATGCTGTCGAGCAGCGCTTGTAAACTGGCCTCGATTATGTTTTCGTTCACGCCCACGGTGTACCAGCGGTCTTTGCCGTCGGTGGACTCAATAAGCACACGCGTCTTGGCGGCGGTGCCGGTGGTGCTGTTCAATATCCTCACTTTATAATCCGTGAGCCGTACTTGCTTGAGCACCGGATAAAATCCGCGCAACGCATTACGCAGCGCTTGGTCGAGAGCATTCACGGGACCGTCACCATTGGCCACAGTGTGGGCACTTTTATCACCCACACGCACTTTCACGGTGGCTTCGCAAACGTGATTAGCCGCATCACCACGCATGGAGACGTGATAAGCCTCCAAATCGAACGCCGGCTCCACGCGGCCGAGAGCCTTGCGGATGAGCAACGCCAGCGAACCTTCCGCGCCTTCGTAATCATAGCCGAGATGTTCCTGCTCTTTCACTCGCGCGAGGATGTCTTTCAACTCCGGCGCGTCGTTGCTGATGCGGATACCCATCTCCTGCGCCTTCATCACGATGTTGCTGCGACCGGCAAGATCGCTCACGAGAATGCGGCGCGCGTTGCCGACGGCCTCGGGATTGATGTGCTCGAAACTTTGCGAAACTTTTTGCACGGCGTTGACGTGCATGCCACCCTTGTGCGCGAAGGCGGTGCCGCCAATCCACGGCTGATGCCGGTCGGGCACAAGGTTAGCCACCTCGTCGACAAAGCGCGCCATCTCGCGCAGCTTTTTCAAGTTCGCCTTGGGGATGGAACGCCGTCCCATTTTCAGGACGAGATTCGGAATCGCGCTGGTGAGATTGCAATTGCCGGTGCGTTCGCCATAACCGTTAATCGTGCCTTGCACCTGCGTGGCGCCCTGCTCCACCGCCGCCAGCGCGTTGGCCACGCCGAGGCCGATGTCATTGTGAGTGTGGATGCCGAGCGGACATGATAGCTGCGCGCGCGCCGTTGCGGTGATGGTCGCCACTTCGCTGGGCAACGTACCGCCGTTGGTATCGCACAACACCACAAAATCCGCGCCCGCCTCTTCCGCCGCCTTCCACGTGGCCATCGCGTAGTCGGGATCGTCCTTGAACCCATCCATCGCGTGCTCGGCATCATAAATGACTTTACGTCCGTTCTTTTTCAGGAACGCAATGGTGTCGGCGATCATCGCGATGTTTTCGTCGGGCGTGGTGCGCAGCACTTCTTTCACGTGCAACAACCAGGTCTTGCCGAAGATGGTCACCACCGGCGTCTTGGCATCGATGAGCAGTTTTACCTGCGGATCGTCCTTCGCCTTCACTTTTTTGCGACGTGTTGAGCCAAAGGCGGCAATCTGCGCGTGCTTCCATTTGCGCTTGGCCGCTTGTTTGAAAAACTCGATGTCCTTCGGATTGCTCCCCGGCCAACCGCCCTCCACGTAATGCACGCCGAAGGCATCGAGCCGCTCGGCCACGCGAAGCTTGTCCGCTACCGAGAAACTCACACCTTCGCCCTGCGTGCCATCGCGCAGCGTCGTGTCGTAGATTTCAATCAGTCCCTTGCTCATCACCCCCGCAAATCGGGAGGCGAGTTCTACGCCAAAGGCACTTTGCTTGCAAACCTCAAACGGCCCGTTTCCAGTGCATTACGCCGGAAAACTCACCGTACGTGTGGGTGAAAACTCCAGCCGCCCCTGCACCGGACGCGGCGCGGGCGGGGCATCATCCCCATCGATCATCTTGCGGATTTGGTCAAACCACCAACCCGCTCGTGCCACCCGCCGCCGCCTGCGCGGCAGTGCCTTGCGAATGGTGTTGCGATCAAAACCCAGCTCCAGTTGTTCGTTCAGTTCATTGTACATTTTGTTCTCCTTGGTTCGTGTTCAAACTCTGCGCTGAGCCTCTCACGGAGCATAGGACATTTACTGTCCTACATAAAATATTTTCACTCTTCCACGAAAACCGGGAGGCACACAAAATTATGGATGAGAAACAACTGAACATGGCGTTGGCGAATTTGACCGACGACAACGAAGCGTGGATTGCGATTGACCATTTGCTAACCGAGTCCAAAAACCATGCAACTCTTGTGGCCCTCGACGTGG
>DQLO01000255.1 GCA_015660155.1 Verrucomicrobiota bacterium | reverse complement strand
GTGGCGCATACGCTGGAGTTGTACTCGCGCTACACGTTCGACTATCCGTACCCCGTGGCCATCTCGGTGAACGCGCCGGTCGGCGGCATGGAGTATCCGATGATTTGCTGGCAACGCCCGCGCCCGGAAAAGGACGGCACCTATTCCAAGCGCACCAAGTACGGCCTCATCTCGGTGATCATCCACGAGGTGGGTCACAATTGGTTTCCGATGATCGTCAACTCCGACGAGCGCCAGTGGATGTGGATGGACGAGGGCCTCAACTCCTTCCTGCAATTTCTCACCGAACAGGAATGGGAAGCCGACTACCCCTCGCGCATTATGCCCGAGCGCATGGGCGGGCTGCTCAATTATCTGAAGTCCCCAAATAAAATGCCCATCATGACCGGCGCCGACTCGCTGCAAAGCACCGGCTACAACGCCTACACCAAACCCACTCTCGCGCTCAACATCCTGCGCGAAAGCGTGCTCGGCCGCGAGCAGTTCGATTACGCCTTCAAACAATACGCCCGCCGTTGGATGTTCAAGAGCCCCACGCCCACGGATTTTTTCCGCACCATGGAAGACGCCAGCGGACAGGACCTCGATTGGTTTTGGCGCGGCTGGTTTTACGGCACCGAGCACACCGACATTTCCATCGAAAACGTCCACCACTACAAAATGGACACGCGCGATCCCTACAAAGACAAGATCGCCAAAAAAGACAAACGCAATGCCGAGCCGGATCGCCTCTTTCAAAAACTCAACAAGCCGCTCCCCAAACGCGTCGACGCCTTTCCGGAACTCAAGGATTTCTATAACGAATACGACGAACTGGACATCACCGACAAAGACCGCGCCAGCTACGAAAAACTCATCAAGGGCCTCAGCGACAAGGAAAAGGCGATGCTCAAACGCAAAGGCCAGTTTTATGTCGTGGACTTAAAAAACCTCGGTGGCCTCGTGATGCCCGTGGTGCTCAAAGTCACTTACGAAGACAAGAGCACCGAGGAAATCCGGTTGCCCGCGCAAATCTGGCGCCGCCATCCTGAGTCCATCTCAAAAATGATCGTCGCCGACAAAAAAATCACCCGCATCGAAGTTGACCCCCATCGCGAAACCGCCGATGTGGATATCGAAAACAACTACTTCCCCCGTCGTATGCGCGAGCACACCTTTGGCATTTCGAAATCCAAAAAACCCTCCGGCAACAACCCCCTCCGCGACAAACAAAAAGCCGAAGAAAAAGCCCGCAAAGAAGCCGAAGAAAAAAAGAAAAAAGAAGCCGAAAAGGAAAAGAACAAAAAGCCCGCTCCGAAAAAGAAATAATCGTTTGCCAATCGTCGCCGGCATGAATCCCATTCACGATCACAACCGCGCCGCGTGGGATGCTCGGGCGCAGCGGGGGCAGCGTTTCACCGTGGCGGCCACGGACGATGAAATGTCACGGCCGTTGGAGATTCTCGATCCGCTCGGCTGGCTTGGAGGTGAAGTCACCGATCAACGAATCCTGTGCCTCGGCGCGGGCGGTGGGCGCCACGGGCCGATGCTGGCGAGCGCGGGAGCGCGCGTCACGGTGGTGGATATCAGCCCTGAAATGCTCCGGCTGGATCGCGAGTTGGCGGAGGCGTGCGGGCTGTCGGTGGAAACGGTGGCGACTTCCATCGATGATTTGTCGATGCTGCCCGCCGCCGAGTTCGATGCGGTGATGCAACCGGTGAGCACCTGTTATGTGCCGGACATCCGCATCGCCTACCGCGAGCTGGCGCGGGTGATGCGCCCCGGCGGCGTGTACATCAGCCGCCACAAACAACCCGCCAGTTTACAAATGGACCTCGCGCCGGGGCCGAATGGATTTGTGATTGA
Organism: Verrucomicrobiota bacterium; assembly: GCA_015660155.1. GTDB lineage: Bacteria > Verrucomicrobiota > Verrucomicrobiia > Limisphaerales > UBA1100 > JACNJL01. The sequence continues at coordinate 4,763 of DQLO01000255.1, read as the reverse complement.
GGAGCCGTATTTTCTCGATGGCCCGCTCTCGCCCGCCAAGCGCACCGGCCCGCATCGCGAGCAGGGAACGATGGAATTTCTCCATCGTTGGGGCGATTTGCTCGGTGGCTTGTGCGAGGCTGGGTTTGTGATTGAAGCCGTCACCGAGCCCAAGTTTGGCGACGCCTCCGCCGCGCCGGGCAGTTTTGAATATCGCGGTCACTTCATTGCCCCTTACATTCAACTGCGCGCCCGTCGCACCGAACAACCCGCCGCCGATGTGCTGTGGGTTCCGGAGAAAAAAGAATAGCGGCGGAATCGAACGCGGGACGAACTTAGGAACTGTGCGAGAAATTTGAGCTTCTCGCTCGGGGAGGACCCCTCGGGGCCGGGCTCCTGGTGTTCGATTCCACCGCCACCGACGAGCGCGAATGAAAGGACGCAACCGCGCCCGCCGGCCTGGTGTCTGTGTCTCGTCAACTTGGTCAGCTAGGTCCTGTCCACACTAACCAAAATAATATAGCACTGGTTCACTCAATAATCAAATTGAGGGTGCTATTTTTTTGGGAAGAGAAACAGCGTTTTAGAGGGGAATTATTTTTGCTGTTTGAGCCATGCCGCGTCGTGCGTTTGCAGCAGTGCCGAGAGCAGTGCTTGAAATTCCTTGGCGGACCCATCCAATTCGCGCCGCACCCAGAAGCCGAGGGCCACGTTTATTTCATACCAATCGTGCCCCGCCTTGTCCATTCGCTCGGCTTCAGGCCGGAAAAATTCCTGCAACCAATCACCGGCATCCTTCTCGGCGGCCATTTTTTCCACGTAACCATCCCGCGCTTTCGCCGCGCGTTTCGGCATGGCTTGGAGCATTTGATGCGTGCGGAAAAAATTGCGGGCTGTACGCCGCAGGTGCTTGTCGTACACCGGCTGCAATTCTTTGCGTAGCTTGGCGTCGTGTTGGCCCGGGATTCCATTTTGCAGTGCCCATTTGAGAAACGCAGGATTGTAATGGCCGAAGTCGCCTTTTGCTTTTAAGTCCAGTTTGCCGCCTAGATGCGGGCCGGCATGGAAGATTTTCTGTCCGGAAAGTTTTTCCAGCTGCGCCAAGTTCAGCGCGAACTGTGCCTTGGCGTACAGCCCGCGCAAGCCGCGATGAGGCAGCCACGTGTGCAGATCGCGGTAAGCCTTGTTTGGCGTATCCTTGGCCAGCTTTGGCAACTGTCGCCAAAGAGCCAGCACTTCTTTCGGCGGTTTATTTGCTGCCCCTGCAAGCAACGGAAAAATCAAAAACAACATCCAACGCATTCCGAATGTTAGATAGTTTTGCGCGCTAAAAAAGGAAGAGTTATTGACGCGCTGGCATAGCTGGCAAATTATGCGCGGATGCGACGACGCTTGGCGATTGGGTTGATGATTTTCCTCACACTGCTTGGGGCGTCGGCGGCCGTGACTACCGGCGTGATCGCCGAGGGCACTCGATGGGAGATGGCGTGGCGCGTGCACGAGAGCGGCCAGCCGGGGCCGACGGTGTTGGTGGTGGGCGGCGTGCACGGCAACGAACCGGCGGGTGCCAGCGCAGCGGGGCAGATTCAGCATTGGCCGGTAAAACGTGGACGGCTCATCGTGGTGCCGCGCGCCAATGGGCCGGGGCTGAAAGACGGCACGCGCTTTTTGCCGGGCGTGGCGTTGAAGACGCGCGACTTGAATCGCGATTTCCAAAAGACGGATTCCAAGGACGGCCCCATCGGCGAACCGGCGCAAGCGTTATGGAAATTCGTGAGCGGGCATAAACCGGATTGGTTAATTGATTTACACGAGGGAACGGATTTTCACCAAATCAATGGCAAGTCCGTGGGCTCGTCCATCATCGATGTGCACTCGAAGGCCAGCGGTGTCGCCGTGCCGTTGATGCTCAAGGCGGTGAACGCCGCAGTGAGTGAGCCCAAGAAAAAATTTGTGCGACTGCGCTATCCCGTGGACGGCTCGCTGGCGCGCGCGGCGCATGAACGGCTGGGCGCGCATGCGATGATTTGCGAGACCACTTCCAAAAACCAACCGCGCAGCCAACGTGCGCGCCAGCACCGGCTGATGGTGCACGCACTGCTCACGCATTTGCAAATGGCGCAAGCCGGGCCGCACGTGCTGGTTGGCAAGGACGATTTCCGCGTGGCCATTTATGATGCCGGCGGTGTGGGCGGTAATGGGCCGCGCAATGTGGATCGCGTGCTGGCGGGGCACGCGGTGGTGCGGCGCGTGGGCGCGGCGGATGTGCGCGATGGTGTGCTCGAGCAGTTTCACCTCGCCGTGTTCCCCGGCGGCAGCGGCAGCAAACAAGCCAAGGCACTGGCCCCGGCCGGACGCAAGGCGGTGCAAAATTTCGTGCGCAGTGGCGGCGGGTTTGCAGGTATTTGCGCGGGCTCGTATTTGGCGGCGGCCAATTACGAATGGTCACTGGGCTTGAGCAATCACAAAACGTTTTGCAAAAGCGTGGACATCCCGAAAGTGGGCCGCAAAAGTATGTGGTACCGCGGCCCCTCCGCCACGGTGCAAATGGAACTCACCGACGCGGGCCGCAAAATTCTTGGCGACAAAAAAGGCGCGTTCGACGTGCGCTATCACAACGGCCCCATTATGTCGCCAATGGGAAAGGCAGGGCTCGGCGCGTTCCAACCGCTGGCACATTTCCGCAGCGAAGTTTCCCGTTACGAACCCCAAAAAGGCACGATGACCGGCACCCCCGCCATCATCTCCGGCCACTACGGCAAAGGCCGCGTCCTCTGTATCAGTCCGCACCCGGAATCTTCACCGGCCCTGTACGAATTGGTGCGGCGCGGCTTGTTTTGGGCGGGCAACAAAAAATAGCAGCCACAAAAAAGGCGGCCCGGAGGCCGCCTTTGGGGGGAACAATACAGGGTGATTATTTTTTCTCGCGGGGGATGACTTTCAGTTGGCGCGGCTGAATGCGAAGCTGGCCGCCGCCACGTGGGCCGGCGGGCAGGATGCGGATGCCGCCCGCGCCGCCGCGGTTTCCGCCGAAGAGTTCGTGCCTTTTTTTCTGCTTCGCTTTCTGCTCATCGGTGAGGATTGAATTGTAGTCTTTTTGGTATTGTTGGGAGAGCTTTTGGTAAGCGGCCTGCCGCTCGTCTTGCGGGAGTTCGCGGGCGGCTTTGTAACCTTCCTGACGCTTGACGTTTAGCTTTTGCCGTTTCGCCTTTTGATCGTCAGTGAGCACGATGCGGAGTTTTTTCATTTGCTCCATTCGCTCGGCCTGCGCTTTTTTGGCTTTGGCGATTTCGGCTTTTTGCTCAGCGGTGTAGATATCTTCAATTTGTTGTTTAAATCCTTCGCGCAGGTCGTTCATTTGATCGCGCTTATCCTGTGGGGTGAGATCCTTGTTTTGGGAAATCTCGCGATTGGCTTCGTTTTGGGCCTTGCGGATTTTCGCCATCATTTTCTGCTGCTCTTCGGTGAGCTTGATCTGTGCGCCACGCGGGAAAATCGCGGGACGGATGAGCCCGCCACCGGCGGCAAAGGGAGCCACTTGGAGTTGGAGGCGCTTGATGTTGGGCTTGGGGTTATCCTGAGCAGTGGCGGAAAGGGCGGTGACGCCGGCTAAAGCCAATGCGGTGATGATTTGGGTCTGTTTCATGATTTGTGGTTTGGATTGTTGCGGCTGATTAGACGGGAAAAGGGCAGTGTTGCGCTAATCTTTTCTGCCACAAAACGGGATTAAAATGGTCAATTCGGCGAGATTTCACACGAAATCAAAAAAAGCGGCCCGAAGGCCGCTTGTGTTGGGTTAGAGTTTATAACGGGTTTTACGCGTCTGAACGTCCGGGGCGCTGTTTGCCTTTGCCTTCACCACCGGGGCGGCGTTGGGGGCGCGTGGGGCGCTGGGGCATTTCCTTGAACTTCTTTTTCTGTTCGTCGGTGAGGATGGCCTCGATTTGTTTGTTGGTCTTCTCGCGCAGCGCGGTCATTTTTTCGCGCATGCCTTCGAGATTGCCGCCGCTGAGTAGCTTTCGCCTCTCCACGCTCTCTGCGTCTCGGATTTCGGTGACTTTTTTCTTTTGGGCATCCGTGAGGTTCAGCGCGGCATAAGGATCACGCCGGCCGGGGCGCTGTCCGCCACCGGGGCGGTCGGGACGCTGCGGGGCTTGGGCGCGGATCTCGGCTAGTTTCTTTTTCTGCGCATCGGTGAGGATAGCTTCAGATTTTTTCTGAAACTTCTCACGCATTTCTGTGAACTTGGCGCGCATTGCTTCACGGTCTCCGCCACCGCCACGCAATTCCTCAAACATCTTGCGCGTTGCAGCGCTTTGTTCCTGCTGCAGGGCAGTCATTTTTTTCTGCTGTGCCTCGGTGAGGCCGAGCTGTGCGTAGGGATTGAAACGGCTGAAGCCACCGCCGGGGCGTTGGCCCTGACCGGGGCGCTGTCCTTTACCTTCTCCGGGGCGTTGGCCTTTGCCCTGGCCGGGCCGGCCTTTGCCTTCACCGGGTTGTGCTTGGCTGGTAGAGGCGACGAGCAGTCCGCCAGCGATGAATGCTGTTGCCAGCATGAATTGTTTTGTTTTCATGTGTTTTTTTAGTTGTTAAACGGTTCCGGAATGCAGACGCGTCTGAGGCCAATAGGATACAAAAAAAGCGGCCCGAAGGCCGCTGTGTGAATTGGTGTAGAAAAGATCCTACTTCTTCTCTTTTGCCTTTTTCTGTCTGGCCGCCCGTTGCTTGGCCTGAAACGCTTTCCACTGGGTCAACTGAGTTTCAGTTAACAGCTCCTTGAGCTT
>DQLO01000314.1 GCA_015660155.1 Verrucomicrobiota bacterium | reverse complement strand
CCCACGATGCTGCCGGTGGCGATGATGACTTTGCACATCAATTCCAAGTGACGGATGGTGATGATTTCCTCCAGCTTGAACAGCGCGCGCATCGGAATCATCAGCGTGAGCACCATGCCGAATCCGGAGAACACTGCGCCGGCCACGAAGTAGGGCGGGAAAATTGTGGTGTGCCAGCCGGGCACCTGCGACACGGCGAAGTCAAACGACACAATCGAGTGCACCGAAAGCACCAGCGGCGTGCTCAGGCCCGCGAGCAGGAGGTACGCCTTTTCGTAGTTGCGCCAATGGCGGTTGCTGCCGGTCCAACCCATCGCGAAGAAGCCGTAGGCGAATTGCTTGAAGCGGTTGATCATCCAGTCCAAACCGGAATTGAGTTTCTTGCCCGCAATGCGGAGGCGATCGCGGATGGTCGCGAGATCGGGGATCAAGCCCATGTACCAAAACAGGAGCGACACCGTAAAATAAGTCGACACCGCGAAGACATCCCACAAAAGCGGCGAGCGGAATTGCGGCCAAATACCGTGGGCGTTCGGGATGGGGAAGAGCCACCACGCCAGCCAAATGCGGCCCACGTGAATGCCGGGAAAAATGCCGGCGCAGATCACTGCAAAAATCGTCATCGCCTCCGCTGTGCGGTTGATGGAGCACCGCCATTTTTGGCGCAACAAAAAGAGGATGGCAGAAATCAAAGTGCCCGCGTGGCCGATGCCAATCCAGAACACGAAGTTCACAATCGCCCAGCCCCACGCTACCGGATGGTTCAATCCCCAAACGCCCACGCCGGTGGTAATCAAATAACCGATGTAGCCGAAGCACATCATCATTGTGAGAAAGCTCACTACGAATGCCACGTTCCACCACACCGGCATTTTGCCTTCCACGATGCTGCACACCTGTTCGGTGATCCAACCGAGCGGACGGTTGTTGAGCACCAACGGCTGCCGCACCAATTCCTTGGGCGTGTGCGTCTCAACGGCTTGCACAGTTTGTCCGGCGCCGTTGCTCATCAGTGGCCGGCCTTTCCGTGGCCTTTATCTTCAGAATCTTCGGCGTGCTCTTCCTCCGGATGATACTCCGAAGTGCTAAAGGGTTTCTCGTACGCGTCGGGCATTGCCGCATTGGGGTTGCGAATCTTGGCGAGGTAAGTTGTGCGTGGGACGTTGTCGAGGAAGCCGAGCACTTCGTAATTGCGCGGGTTGGCTTTCTCGGCCACGACATCGTCTTGGTCGTTCAATAAATTTCCAAACGTAATCGCCTCGGCGGGGCAAGCCTGTTCGCAAGCGGTCTTCACTCCGTTGGCCGGCACTTGCACGTCGTTGCCGGATTTGGCTTTCACCTTCTGCGCGATCTTGGCGCTCTCGATGCGTTGCACGCAGTACGTGCATTTTTCCATCACGCCGCGCATCCGCACACTCACGTTGGGGTTCTTGGCGAGCTTCACCAAATCCCATTCGTCCTCGGGGCGATTGCTCTTTTCGCGGCTCTCCATCCAATCGAAGAACAACGAAGGCTTGGTCATCGGCGAATCGTACAGCTTATCGAGCGGCCGTTTATTGTAATCAAAGAAATTAAAACGGCGCACTTTCCATGCGCAGTTATTCGAGCAATACCGCGTGCCCACGCAACGATTGTAGGCCATCGTGTTTAGGCCTTCCTCGTCGTGCACGGTGGCGTTCACGGGGCACACCGTCTCGCACGGCGCGCTCTCGCAATGCTGGCACATCATCGGCTGATTGATCACTTGCGGGTCATCAATCCAAGTTTCCAAATGCTGCTCGTCATCGCCCGCCGTGGCGTTGACGTTGGGATCGTGATCTCTGCCGGTATAATAACGGTCGATGCGCAGCCAATGCATTTCGCGGCCGCGTCCCACTTGATCCTTGCCGACGATGGGGATGTTGTTTTCGCTTTGGCACGCGATCACGCACGCGCTGCAGCCGGTGCAACTTCCGAGGTCCACCGACATCCCCCACTGATGCACATCGCTCTTGAGGCTCGGGCGTTCTTTATAAGGGTGCTGATAAATTTTGCCTTCGTTACGCGCGTGGGATTTTATGCCCATCTCGAGCGCGAAATTCGGCGTCTCTTTATACTTCGCCAACGTCGCCTCACGAATGATCGACCGGCCTTCCATGCTCCAATGCTCTTGCGTGCTGGAAAGGGAATGCGTTTTGCCAGTGGCCGAAAGTTTGCCGCCGATGGCGATGTTCGGGAAATCCGTGTCGCGAATGGAATACGCATTGAAGCCTACGCCCTCGCCCTTGAAATTCGCAATGCGGCCGTGCTTTTTGCCATAGCCCAGCGGCAGACAAACGGTGTTATCGGCCATCCCCGGCTGAATCCAAATGGGGCCTTCCACCGAACGACCATTCAATGTCAGCTTAGCCACTTGACCGTTGCTAAGCTTGAGATTTTCGCCGGTCACACGGCTGATACTCATCACATTGTCCCAAGTGATTTTCGTGATGGGATCGGGCAATTCCTGACACCAACCGTTATTGGCAAAGGTACCATCGCCCACGCTGTGATCGGCGGTGAACACGACTTCGAGATTGTCTTTGCTGATGGCCTTGGCCGGAGGCAATTTGCTGGCTGATTTGCCCGGAAGTTCATTCTTTTTTCCACCGGCACTATCGGCCAGAAAACCGCTGTGCAAAAAGTGGCCCCAACTCGCGGCGCTGTTTTCCAGCTTCAAGGTGTCCTGCACAATTTCGTGTGCTTCCTTTTCGAGTTGTTTGCCGGAGGAACCAATGCCGTACGCGAAGGCGGAAAGCACCTCGAGTTCCGAAATGCCATCGAAGAGCGGCGCGATGAGCGGCTGCACCGGAACGAGCGTACCATCGCTGGTGCGGGCATCGCCCCAGCTTTCCAAATAATACGCGCGCGGCGCAACCACGCCCTTGCCGTCGCTGGATTCATCCTCGGCAAAATGGCTGAGACGAAAAGCAGTTTTGCCTTTGGCGTTCGCCGCCCAATCCAAATCCGCACCGCCATCGTAAGCGGGATTGCAGCCGAGATTGATGATGCGATCAACGTTGCCGAGATCATCCTTGAGATCTTGGAGATTCCCGTGAACAGGAGCAGTGTCGCTCGTTCGAATCTCCACTGCGTGGCCGAGGTTGCCGAGTTTTTCGTTGATGAGATTCACCAGCT
>DQLO01000021.1 GCA_015660155.1 Verrucomicrobiota bacterium | reverse complement strand
TTTTTTCCGGGGAACGACAGCAGCTTGTAATTGTTATCAATCATCGCCAAGCGATTGCGACTGCGAAAAGGCAAAGGCTTCGAGCGTGGCCCAATCTCTTTTGCAAACAGCGGCACCAAACTCATCCCATCTTGCGGCTGCAACATCGACGATTTTGGCAAACCGCACACTTCGGCCAACGTCGGGAATATATCCACTGCGCCCGCCGGATGTTCTGTGATGCGTGGCTTCGTGATGCCCGCGGGCCATTCGATGATCGCCGGCACGCGCAGGCCACCTTCGTACATACTGCCCTTGAAATCGCGCAAGCCGCCGGTGGTGCTCGGCTGCAAACCCGGCAAGCCGCCGTTGTCGCTCGTGAACCACACGAGCGTGTTTTGTGCCACCTTCAAATCGCGCAGCCCCTTTCGCAACGTGCCGATGCTGCGATCCATCGCCACCAATTCGCCGTAATGTTCCCGCGCCTTTTCGCTGAGCTTGGTGAAGGGTTTTTTATCCGCATCCGCCGCCACCCACGGGCTGTGCGGCGTGCCGTACCACAGCACGGCGAAGAAGGGTTTTTTTGCCTTCACCTTCGCGTCAATAAATTTCAGCGCCTCGTCGACAACAATCTCGGATGAATCGCCCTTGAAATCCTCAAACGCCCCCTTGCGACTCATCAACGGATCGCGTTCGAAAAAATTTGTGACCGACACCCACTCATTAAACCCGAACCCGCCCGGCCCATGCTTGTCATTTTTAAAAATCGGCACGCCCGGCCCGCGCAGGCCGTTGAGGTGCCACTTGCCAAAATGCCCCGTTGCGTAGCCTGCCTTTTTCATCGCGGCCGAAAGCGTCTTCTCCTGAGAGCGCAGCGCGTAGCCGTGATCGAACACCCCCGTGCGATCATGCGTGCGACCCGTTAACACCGTCGCCCGCGTCGGCGAACAAACCGGCCCGCCCGCATAAAAACGATCGAAGCGCAAACCGGCTTTCGCCATCGCATCGAGGTGGGGCGTCTTGAGAACAGGATGATTGTAGTAACCCGTTTGACCCCAGCCTTGGTCATCGGCCATCACGAGAATGACATTGGGCTTAGCAACACTCCAGCTTAGTTGGGTAAAACAAACACAAAGAAGCGCTATAAAAGATTTCATTGGAGGGGCATCATCTCGCTGGGCTACTGCTGCTGCAAGAAAAACTCTCCTCCCAATCTTATTTCGGATGCTCCTGGAGAAGTTGCTCTGGGGTATAGAAATTAGTTTGTTTTTGGGTGACCTTTCGAGTGGCTTGGACTTGCGCTGGGGTCACCACAGAGGCGCGATGACCGAAGGCATTACGAATATAGGTGAGCACACCGGCGATTTCATCATCGCTAAGATGCTTGAAGGGGATCATCGGTACAGTACCTGGATAGCGCGTGCCTTTCACCTCTACGGGGCCGGTCATGCCGTGGAGAACCAATTTGGTGAGGCGTTCGCTGCTGCCGGTTACCCATTGTGAGCCGGCTAAGGGTGGAAATTGCGCCGCGGGCAAGCCTTCGCCAGAGGGTTGATGGCAGGTGATACAGTGGCCTTCGCGGCTGTAAACCTCAACGCCTTTAAGGAAGAGCTCGCGATCTTTGCCAGTGAGATGGGTCTTGGGTGTCGAGCGGACAGAAGATTGAATCGGCAAGCCTTCGAATAGCCGTTTCATCGCGCCATACACATCGTTCAGCCGTTTGTGATCATTGGCCGGTGCCTGGTCAAAAACAGCACGACCCGGATCAGGAGCCAACCATGTGGCAGCCACAGTGGCTTCCAGTCGCACACGACCGTGGGGGTCTTTAGCAGCGGCAGCCAACAACGCAGCCTGATTCTTAATTCGATGGCCGTTGTAGCGCAGCACTCGCACCGCAGCACAACGGGCCCGGAAATCATTAGCCTGTAGTAATTCACGCAGAAGTGTTTCATCGATTCGGTTCAATCCCCACGTCATCCAAAGAGCCTCCACTAGATGATGTTCATAGGCCGGATCACTTTGATTGAGTGTTTTAGTCCAGGCTTTCACTGCGACCAAGACCTGTTCGGGGTCGCGGCCTCGCAATTCACGGCGGGTACGATAGCGCGTGCGATACTCTGGCAGCTTGAGATTCTCGAGCAGTTTTCTGATGGGCACCCCAGCGATTTTGGCGGGCTCCACCAGCGGTCGTGCAGGATAAGTGATGCGAAAAATACGACCATGCGCGTGGTCACGATTTGGGTCACGGGCATTGTGTTGCATGTGGCCGATAAGTGCGTTGTGCCAATCGGCAATGTACAGCGAGCCGTCCGGGGCAAACTCCATATCCACGGGGCGAAAGTTACGATCGTTGCTCACAAGCAAATCGTGCCGGTATACCACGCGCAACGCCGCGCCATCATCGAACATACGATGCTGTTTGGTGCCTTGGAATCCGATGGTATTGTTGATCAACACATCACCCTGCACTTCGTCTGGAAAATGACGACTGGAGACAAACTCCAAACCGGAAGTCGGCCTCACCTTGTGTTGCTCCAGCAGGTCCCATGGCTTAGGCGCAAAATCGCCGTACTTCACGTTGATCGACGCGGGCAACATCCAGCGCAGTTCAGGACCAGAGGTGTCAGTGAAAAAGTCCTGACCCCATTCATCAAAAGCAGTACCCCACGGATTAGGGATAGACACGCGACAGATCCGATCAAGTTTTTTACGCTGTGGGCTATAGCGAAAGAACCCGCCGTTGGAACTGCGCACGGGGCCGTAAGCCGTTTCCACGTTCGAATGAAGGAACGTACCTTCACCCATGATCAACGCACCGGATGGATCAATGCAAAAGGCGCTAATCGCGTGATGCGTGTCATGATCATCAAAACCGCTTAAAACAATCTCACGCGCATCGGCACGGTCATCACTATTGGTATCCTTCAGCAGGATAAGGTCCGTTCCCTGTGACACGTACACGCCTTCGGGTGCGAACTCAAAGCCCAACGGCAGATGCAGGTCATCAACAAACACCGTTTCCTTATCCGCTTTCCCGTCACCATTGGTGTCCTCAAGAATAATCAATTTGTCATTGGGTTTTGGGTTTCCGGGTTTGTAGTGCGGATAGGTCGGCATGGTGGCAACCCACAACCGACCCTTATTGTCGAAGGACAACTGCGAGGGGTTGGCAAGATTCTTGAACTCCTGCTCGGAAGCAAACAGTTCAATCTTGTAACCCTTTGCTAACTTGATCGTGGCCAGTGCCTCCTCTCCATATTTATATTTGATGCCCGGATTGGGTTTCCCAATCTGCGGTATCTCATGCGTATTTGAATCTGCCGCAGCAACGTCGAAAGGTTTGCCAGCAAGGGTTGACCAAATCAACTCATCCCGATTGGCGACCATCTGCTCAATCTTCTGTAGCTCATGCGGATAATTATGAGGGCCATAAGGCCGGTGGCGGCGTCCGTAAACGTGTACCCCATTTGGAATCTTATAATACTTGTGCCAAAACCAATTCTTCTCCCGCACAACTTCCAGAATTTTGGCCGAACTTCCTCTCACCACCGCCCCCCCGAACAACCCATCGGCCAACACGGGTGCGAGGCGTTGATAACCCGCCTCGTTCAAAAGGGCCCCGTCGCGTGTCAAGGGTACCTTGGCATTTTTGAACCATCCATGTGTCACGGAAAATATATCTAGATACAACACTCCATGCCGGCGCGCCACGTCCTCCATGGCAGCGGTATATATCGCAAGGTTCGTGTTTGCAACCTTGCCATCGGGTGTGCCGTGCGTAGCAGAGAGATCCTCGAAGGCAATGGGTGAGACCAGCGCCAACTGCGGCGCGGATCGGCCATTGTATTTTTGTGCACGTGTGTGTTTAATAAAATCCGTTAGCTCCGACTTGAACCGCTCCAACCCCGCCGCGCCTTCGAATGATTCATTGAAGCCGAAGAAGGCCACAATCACATCGGCCTTCAGACGGGTGAGCCATTGGTCGGGCTTTTCGTAAAATCCATTACCTGCATGACCTGAACCCCAGCGGTCACGCGCTTTACTGAGAGTGCGATATTTTTCCGCACCGGGAAACGGCCAGGGATCGTTGCGACCAGAATGCGGGCGGAAAGCAGGTGTATTACCCTCATCGCACATGTTTCGGATAAAAAGTTTGTGGGTAGCATAGCGCCGCTGCATTTCTGTTTCAAAATGTCCATAGCGCATCATGCGCGAGCCAAGACCATTGCCGAGCAGCACCAGATGTGTGCCCGATTCAATCTTCAAAGGCGAAGGCGACTTGGGCTTCGCCCGCAACGGACCACTCAAGGCAAACCCAACACAAAGAAGCGCTATAAAAGATTTCATGGGAAGGGCATCTTCACATCGCGCTAGGATCCCCGCAAGGAAAAGTCGCGCTCTGGTTCCGTCGGCGCTCGTGAAATGCACTTGCTCCAAACACTCTCTTTCCCTCAACGTAACGCTTTGCTGTTAAGAGCAATAACCCGGTGATGATTACCAATACATTTTTTAGTCTCTCTTTATGCTTTGCTGTTTCCACAACCGCATTCGCCGCGCCGGCCAAGTGGATGCAAAGCTATGATGCGGGGTATCTTGATAAAAACGGCGCGTATGCCGGTGGCTCAGAAATTATGCATCTGGCGGCGCACAAGGAAAAACTTTATGCCGCCAACGGCTACTGGCTCGACGCGCGGTGGGTGATCCCGCCCGAGGGTCAGAAACAATCCGCGCAGGTGCTGCGTCTGGACAAGGCCGACGGGCGTTGGCAGGTGGATCTCGATCTCGGCCGGGCCAATGACCTCGGGCTGGAATTCATGAAGGGCAACATTCTCAAGTCGGTTTCCTTCTCCACCACGGGCGAAGGCCGCGTGCTCAATGCGCCGGTGCAACTGCTGGTGATGGCTGCCGGAGCGAATTTCGAGCGGGGCGGGGCGGTGTCAGCCTGGGTGCGCGATGATACCGCGGGCAAATGGCATCACACCCTCGTGCGGCACGGCTCCAATGCTGGCGGCGTGCGCTGGGTGCCGCGCGATTTGCAGGTGTACCGCGATCGTGTGACCGGCATCGACCGCATCTTCCTGCTGCTCGGCAATCCCGGCATCATCAGCGGCGTGTACGATTCGCGCGAGCCCTCGCGCATCCGATGGGATCGGCACGTGGAATTTCCGTTCCTCACGAAGGGCAGTTTTTTTACGCGGCCGCTGGGCATTGCCGAGGCCAATGACGCCCTGCACTTTTCCGAGGGGCCGTCCATCTTCCGCCGCATCGACGGCAAACGCCCGCGTTGGGAGGAGATTCTCAACCTCGCCGAGGACACCGATACCGACGTGGGCGGCATCCGCGGCCTGACCGCCATTCCCAACCCCAACGGCAAGGGCCAGTCGCTGCTCTTCGTGTGGGCACCCGGCGAGCGTTCGCAAAGTCAGGTGAAGCGGCTCGATCCCGATGGCAAGGGCGGCTACACGCTGCACAACGAGGCCAACCTCGGCCAGCTCATGAGCCGCCACCTCGGCGTGAAAATCCCTTACACCCTCGGCGGGCATAACATGATGTACCCCGTCCCCCATCCCGCCACCGGTGCACCCGTGCAAATCATCGGGTTTTACGGCAGCATGGCCGGCAAGCTGGAGCTGATGTGGAAAGGCAGCCGCTTCTACGGCGGTGCCCTCTTCGCCCTGCGCACCGCCGCCGGAAAATACACCGTGCACGAGGTCAACGGCCCTTACGCGCCGGGCAAGACGTTACTCGTTTCACCGCGCGCCTTTTGTCGGTCGCCGTTTGATCCCAGGGAAATCTTTATCGGCGGCCATGACTCGAGCAACAAGATTTCGGACAACCTTGCGTGGATTTTCCGCGCGCCACTTTCCGTAGCCTTGGGCGTGGAAAAAGGCGAGCCCGCGCCCACCCTGCCCGATCGTTCCCCGCGCATGCCGCGTGTGGACGCCGGCCCCGTGTACGAACTGCGCATCTACGCCGCGGCCGAGGACCGGCTGGGCCACCTCATCAAGCGTTTCCAGAACCACACGGATCGTCTGTTCAAGAAACACCGCATGGAGCCCATCGCCTACTGGCTGCCCACCGACGGCACGGCCAAGGAACGGCGGCGGTTCGTTTACATTCTCAAGCACCCATCACGATACGCCGCCTACCAAAACTGGAATGCCTTTACCCATGACCCGGAATGGAAGCGCGGCGTGCTTGAGCAGCCGGAATTCCAACGCCTGCTCAGCGAACGCCCCACGAGCATTTTCATGACGGCTAATGATTATTCGGCAAAAGTTCCCACTCTCAGCACCAAGGTCGGTGGAATTTATGAGTTACGCACTTACACGGCTGCTGA
>DQLO01000395.1 GCA_015660155.1 Verrucomicrobiota bacterium | reverse complement strand
TCGTCGGCCACGTCGCCTTGGATGACGATGGCTTCGGCACCGGCGGCGCGGCATTGATCGGCGACGGCTTGGGCGCGGTCGGCGGATTGGTGGTAGTTGATGGCCACGCGGCAACCGGCTTGGGCGAGCTGGAGTGCGGTGGCGGCACCGACGCCGCGCGAGGCACCGGTGATGAGGGCGGATTGGGCTTGGAGTTTCACTGGGGGATTATTTCAGTTCGCGGATGCGCAGGTTGCGCCATTTCACTTGGGCACCGGCGAGGGATTTGTTGCCGCCGATGCCGTGGACTTGGAGGGCGATGAAGCCCTTCGCAGTGAGGGCGTCTTTGAAGTCGGCGCGTGCAACGCCGTTGAGCCAGGTCTTGATGGAGTCGCCGCGGCATTCGACGCGGACTTTGTTCCATTGGCCGGGGCGATAAATTTTCTGGCCGGTCTTGGTGAAGGCCGCCTTGTCGCCGCCGCGCGCGCCGGGATAGAGCCAACCGCGTCGGCCTTCGTCGTAGATGCCGCCGCTCCACATTCGGTCGGGCTTGTTGGGGTCGATCTCGACTTGATAGCCGTGGACGCGGCCGGCGGGAAATTTCCGTGTCTTGCCGTTAATTTTCACGGAGGTGTCTTTCTCGTAGGCGTTGGAACGGATTTGCACGCCGGAGTTGAGGCGATTGTCGCAGTGGTATTCGTATTCGAGAATGAAGTTGCCGTAAATTTTTTCGGTGCAGAGGAAGGTGTTGGGCGTGCCGTTCACCGCAGTGCCGATGAGGATGCTGTCCTTCACGGTGTACTTGGCTTGGCCGCCTTTTTGGATCCAGCCGTCGAGGTCTTTGCCGTTGAAGAGGGGCGCGAAATTTTTATCGGCGGCCGTGAGTGAAAAGGAAAGGAGCAGTGCGCTCCACAAAAGGGTGTGCTTCATGGGCGAAGGATAGTGGGCGGCGCGAGGGGAGGCAAGGAGGCGCGCGTGATAATTGCGAAGAATGTGGAAATATTGACGTTTTATGGTGAGGATTTGCGGACGGGCCGCTTGATTTTAGTGAAAAATAGAGGTTGAATCTCTATGACACAATGGCATCGTTATTGCTTACAGAGAGTCACCCGCAATGTGCGGCCAACCCTTCGGAGGAATCTTGGATATGGAAATAGATATGAAACGAGCAAGTCGTGGGTTTACGTTAATAGAATTGCTGGTGGTGATTGCCATCATCGGCATCCTCGCCAGCATGCTTTTGCCCGTGCTGGCCAAGGCCAAAGCCAAGAGCAACCGCCTCAAGTGCGCGAGTAACATGAAGACGATCGGGCAGAGCTTCACCTCGGTGGCGATCGATTATGAGGATTGTTTCCCGTGGATGATGACGGCCGAGGATGCCCGCCACGCTTACAAAGATTCGGTGGATGGCGCGCGTTATGATGATGAAAGTAAGTGGACGAATCTGAACCCGAGTTGGAGTATGTCGCGTTACATCCAGTACTTGTGGTATTTGCCGCCCTTGATGGATTCGCTGGACTCAGTGAAGACACTGTACTCGCCAAGCGACCCCGCGATTAAACGCGACAACGCCATCCAGCAGAGCGAAGTGGGCCCCAACGGCAAGCAAGGCTGGGGCATCTCACGCGCCAATTGGCAAGGCCAGGTGAATGTGTACGGATGGAAAGCCTCGTGGAGCAAAAGTACGGGTGGTTCCACAACGGGGGTGCGTAATTATTACAATGTATCTCACAAGGCACAAAGCTACGGCATTTGCATGGGGGGCGATTCATTGGTGCCCTCCAGTATCCTCACGGTGACTCGGAATGCGGCGGGCGACGCAAAATTTAAAAACGGCAAGACCTCCTACATGCGCCCCGATGGGCGCGTGTTCATGGCGGCCTATCAAAATTATCAAGTAGTGGGCAGTCGTGATCACATGCATCTGGAATTAAACCACGCCAGCGCCGGCACGTGGAGCGACCCCGCCCGCCTTGCCAAGGACGAGCCGGAGCTGAAAGATGAACGCCCCGCCAAGGCGGGTTTCAAGGCCTATGTGCGCACCGGTGGCGGCAAGTATTACTTGATGAACGGCCTGGGCGCATCGCAAGGATCCTACGGGTTGTCCGATGGCAGCGTGAAGCAGGCTAGCGACTCCGAACTTTCCAGCGCAGTTAAGGCGCACATGGACAGTTTCGGCGGCATTTTGAGTGGCGGCAAAAACGCGGCCGTGTTACGCCCCAATCGCGTAAATTAACAAACTAAAACCGCACATCCGCCTGGCGGAAAAGCCGCCCCACCCGCTCGTAGCCCTTGGTCGTTAAGGAGGTGTTTTCCAGATTCAACACCCGGATTTTTTTGAGGTGGTTGATGCCCTCCAAGTGAGGCAACGCCTGATCGTCAAGGGACGTGCTGCTGAGGTTCAACACTCCCAACACCGTCATATCACTCAGATTTTTCAGGCCAGAGCCTTCGATAGGATTCCGGCTAAGGTTCAACGAGTTTAATTTCTTCAATGATTTCACATGCACAAGATCCTTGTCAGTCACACCCGTTGCGGAAAGGTTAAGATCCTTAAGATGCTTGAACTGCCCCAAATGCTTCAACAGATCAGCGGGCATCTTGATGTTGCCGCAGTCGAGTTTAAACATATTACCATCCTCATTCACCTGGTCGCGCGCGCCGATTTGATTAAGTCGCTCCATTAACTCCTTCAACGAAGGTGGCCGTTCGAGCAAAGCACTGGGCGCAGTGGAGGCAGCCCGAACGGTCTGCGCCCAGTTGGCAACCGTTTGCGCGCCATGCTTGTCCACATATAACTGCGTGAGAATCTGCTGTTGTTGGGCAAGCAAGGCGCCCGCCTCGCGAATGGAAGCCGGATTCCCACGGGACTTGGCGGCATCAAAATCAGCCTGCGCCTTGTCGATGTTTTGGATGAGATTCGCGAATAGATCAAACTCCCCAGCCGGAATACCCTGAGCCACCGGCCCGTCCTTTGGGATCGCATCAGCATCATCCGAGCAACCCGATCCTGCCAAACTCAAGGCACAAATTAGCCCCATGAATAGATTGGCAACAGCGATCGAGCCCATTGGGGGGAGCTTCTTCACGGACAGAATCTGCCATTATCCATCCAAATACGCAACGGAAAACAGCACTAAAAATGAATTTTTCCTGCGAAAAACATTCATTATTTGCGAAAATGTACAAAAATGCGAAGAATCGGCCCGACCACCAAAAAAAAGAAGCCTCACCCCAAAAGCAAAATTGGTGCCCACGACAGGAGTCGAACCTGTACCCTGTTGCCAGGACTAGGACCTGAACCTAGCGCGTCTGCCAATTCCGCCACGTGGGCCGCCGGAAACAGGCGGCGGTATAGCCTCGTTTGGGCTTCAAGGCAATCAAATTGCGGGAAATTAGATTCGTAAAAACTGCGAGATCGGCGTGAAAATCACGCGCGGCGCTGGATCTAATTTGCATTAAAACTCTAATTGTTTTTGGAAACCACCGTTATTCCTCTCGACAACCAGTCCTTTGGCGTTCTTTTGTCCATTCACCTCAATTTTGAACTATGGCACAGAGTATGCTACAAGAACGCAATCTGGCGTCTTCGGGCGCCATAACCCACACAAATAAATACTAACTCATCCAATAGGAAAACCATGAAAAGTCAAAAAGGTTTCACGCTTATCGAGCTGTTGGTGGTGATTGCCATTATTGGCATTCTAGCCAGCATGCTTCTCCCCACCTTGGCCAAGGCCAAGAAAAAGGCAAATCGCCTGAAATGTAACAACAACCTCGGACAGATTGCCAAGGCTTTCGTAGGTTCCGGCAATGATTTCGATGGTTGGCTCCCCTGGAATCTCACTAACTTTGACCGGGCGGCTGTGGCTAATGAAGGCAATACACGGTTGTTTGCCTTGGCGGGCCGGAACAATACAGGTGGCTACAAGTATGGTGGCTGGTGCCTGTTCAATCACGAGTACATTTGGTCGGCCCACGCCGGGTTGCGCGATGATCTCGGCAGCGCGAAAGCATTGCTTTCGCCTTGCGATCCCAAGAGCAAGCGCAACAATCAGCTCGACGTTCGGGAAGGCAAGCTCGGAGGCTGGGGCCGCACTCGCATTGGGCCGGTCGCAACCGCTCGTTACAAGGTGAGCACTCGCGCCCAGACTTATGGCATCCACTTAGGTGGCGATAGCCAGGGCATGTCCATTCTGGGCACCACCCGCAATATCCTCGGAGGCAGCTCCCGTGATGGCT
>DQLO01000067.1 GCA_015660155.1 Verrucomicrobiota bacterium | reverse complement strand
TCCACGGTGGCTGAAGCCCGCAAGGTACGCAAAACGGCGGCGGAGTTGAGATATGGTGGGGGCGAAAAAGAAAAAGAGGCGCTGAACCGGCTCGGCATCAAGCGGCCGTTACGGTACCTCCATTTCCCCGGCCGCGTTCAACCGGCTCTATACCCCAATTGGTTCGGCAAGACGGGCCCGGAACACAGCGGTCTTTACAAACTGCGACTGCAAGCCAGCGGCATCCGCCCGCCCGGCGGCCAACCGGCCCACCTGAGCATCGGCAAGCGCACCAGTGAAGAGACCGTGGACGGCCTCATCGAACTGGACATCACCGCGCCGGAAGACAAGCCGCAGGTATATGAATTCGAAGTGTTCCTAGAAATGCCCGTGGGATTACACTTTGCCGTAGTGGCGACTAACGGTGTGGACCGGCGAGGCGGCGCGGCCTTTCGCAATGCAATTGCAAGCCGGGCTTATATCTTCACGCACAGCAGTGAGACTTTGCTCCTGAATCCAAACGCACCGCAGATGTTCGATGACAAAGGCAACGGCATTTTCTCGACGGTGATTCTTGACTGGCTGGAATGGGAAGGCCCACTGGTAACCGACGCGGAAAAAGCCCACCGCAAAGATGTGATGCCCCCGGAGAACGCCTCGCCCGAGGTGGTCGCCGAGCATCTGCACCGCTTTGCCCAGCGCGCCTGGCGGCGGCCGGTGAAACTGGAGGAGCTGAACAATTATTTGGAATCCTATCACGATGATCGTAATGCCGGCGAAAAAGCGATTGTCGCTTATCGCAACGCCCTGCTGCGCGTATTGACTTCTCGAAATTTCATCTACATCGTCGAAGGCGATCCTGAGCCTCGCAAACGGCTCAGCGACCCGGAACTCGCTTCGCGGCTTTCGTATTTTCTCTGGAGTTCAATGCCCGATGACGCCCTCTTCACCGCAGCCAAAACCGGAGCCCTTAAAGAAGAAGGTTTGAAAAAACAAGTGGACCGAATGCTGACCGACAGTCGGATCAACCGCTTTATCGAAGACTTCTCACGGCAATGGCTGCAGTTGCACCGCGTCGGCATGTTCCCGCCGGACAAAAAATTGTACCCGACTTACGATGATTGGCTGGAGACGAGCATGCGCAATGAGCCGGTGGAATTTTTCCGCGAGATGCTCACCAAGAACCTGCCCATCGAGAGACTGCTCGATTCGAACTGGACGATGGCCAACGCACGGCTCTGCGATTTCTACGGATTGCCGGAGCCCAAGACTGGCGGCTTCCAGCGCGTCACGCTCAAGGACGGAGACCATCGCGGCGGCCTGCTTACGATGGGTGCGGTGCTCGGGTTAACCTCCGACGGAACCCGCCATCGCCCAGTACATCGCGGGGTTTGGATCAGTGAAACGATCTTTAACAAAACGCCACCACCCCCACCGGCCAACGTGGATCCTATCGAACCGGTGCCGCCCACGGGCAATAAGATCACCATCCGGCAGCGCATCGAGGCACACGCCAAGAACGCGAACTGCGCGGCATGCCACCGGACGATCGATCCGTTGGGACTAGCCTTCGACCAATATGACGCCATCGGCCAATGGCGCACCCATGAACACGTGCCGACCGGTGTGGGAGAGAATCCGTTGGTGAAGGCTTCGGGCATCATGCCCGATGGCCGGAAATTTGCGAACTCGGTCCAGTTCAAACAATTACTGCTTGCGGACCGCGACAAGATCGCGCGGGCCTTCATCGAGCACCTCTGCACCTACGCGCTACGGCGCGTATTGACGGTCGATGACCGCGAGGATGTCCAATCCATTGTTGAACAAGCGAAGAAAGGACAGTACCGTGTGAAGGGCATTATCCGGGCCGTCGCCAGTTCCGAACTTTTACAAAAACGCTAAAACCCAAGCCGAATCATGAGTAATATTCAGACCCAATCCTGGTTAATCGACCGCCGCCACGCCCTGCGCGCAATGGGCACCTGTATCGCCCTGCCGATGCTCGAGTGCATGATCCCGCTTAACGCCAAGGAGAAAACCAACTCGCCGCGACGCAGTGCCTTCATTTACCTCGCCAACGGCGTGCATTCGCTCAACTACCAGATCACCAAGCCGGGCAAGGATTACCAATTCTCACGCTCGCTCAAGCCGCTGGAGAAATTCCGTAACACCATCACGCCAATCAGCGGCCTACACCATCCCGGAAGTCTGGGGCATCACCACAACTGCATCAACGTCTTCCTGACCGGAGGAAAAATCGGGGCCGCTCACCGCAACACCATCTCGGTGGACCAGAAAATGGCGGAGGTCACCGGGCAACACACCCGTTACCCTTCAATGGAGATTGCCATCACGCAGGGCTCCCTCGCCTGGACGGCCGACGGCGTTCAACTTCCCGCAAGGAGCCGATGTCAGCAAATTTTCGCGTCCCTCTTCGAGGAACCCAAGGGAGGCATCGCCGCCCAACGAAAAGCCCTCCGCCGCAAAGCCAGCGTTCTGGATGACAACCTCGCCGAAGTGCGCCGTCTGTCGCAGAAGATGAGCGCCGCCGACAAGGGCCGCCTCGACCAATACCTCACCTCCGTCCGCGAAGCGGAAATCCGCACCCGCCGAGCCGATACCTGGCTCGACACACCATTGCCCAAGATTTCCGAGGCCGACCGCAAACGCACCAACCGCGACATTGCCAAGACCCAAGCGGGCGACTATTTCCGCACGGTCTATGACCTGATGGTGCTCGCCTTCCAGACGGACGTGACGCGCGTGGTCACCTTCAGCCTCGGCGGCGAAGGCCAGGCCATCGCCATTCCGGAGATCGGCATCACCGAGTCCCGCCATCAACTCAGCCATCACGGCGGTGATGAAGGCTACATGGAGAAGCTCACCAACTACGATACCTTCGCCATCGAACAATTCAGCTACTTCCTCACGCGGCTGTCGGAAACCAAGGATCTGAACGGCAAATCGTTGCTCGGCTCAACCATGTCGCTATTCGGCAGCGGCATGTCCTACGGACACAGCCATGGGAATGCCAACCTGCCACTGGTACTCGCTGGCGGCACGGATCTCGGCCTGAAACACGGCAGCCACCTCGATTTCAACCAAGG
>DQLO01000008.1 GCA_015660155.1 Verrucomicrobiota bacterium | reverse complement strand
TTGGTCAACCTACTCACCGCGGGCGAGACGACCAGCCTCGATCTGCGCATCGGCACATTCAATTCCATCGTCGGCTTTGAGTCGCCCGATCACAATGCCAATGCGCACTACACGCGCTCGTGGGGGTACACCATTCAACCAACGGTGCACACGGGCATCCTTGCTTTTTTTCCGGGCACCGGCCGGCCGGGGGTGGATGCGCTTTATGAATGGGACAGCCGCTACCAAATCGCCCTCGGCGTGGCGAACACCAACGACCCGCGCATCAACGGCTCTCCCGCCAATACCGACCGCAAGACGTTGCTCGCCGGTTTTATGTGGGAACTGCCCGAAGCACTTGGGCCGCTGGAGGGCTCGCGATTTTCGTTGGGCTACGTGAATGGCCGCGCCCGCACAGGCAGCGATCCTATCCAAAATCTTTATCTCGGCCTGGGCTTGTTGCCCAATTCGGAGAAGTGGAATCTCAGCCTCACGCACGACTCGCGCATCTTGCCGGGCGCGGGGAATGATGACTCGGTGTTCGGCCTTTATGTGGGCCGACAACTTTCCGATGACCTCACACTCTCCGCGCGCGCGGAGATTTATCAGGAAGGCGCAAAGCTGTATTCCGGCGAAAGCGCTGCGGAGCAAACCGATGGGCAAGGACTCACGCTCACGCTGAATTACAAAATCTGGGATAACGTCATCTCGCGACTGGAATACCGCTGGGATAACACCGATGAACCCGTCAACGGACGCCACAATAATCAAGGATTCCACCTCAATTTCATCTACGAATTTTGATCTCTTTTTTCCCTGTGTACAAATCTGTGAAAAAGTCCGGTTTATGCACAATCAGCCTTTTTCGCTGTTTCTAATTCACGCCATTGCCGCCATCCCCAGCACCAAAAGCCCCGCGCCGAAGCGGTACCAGCCGAAGGCCAAAAACGTGTTCCGTTGCAAATAGCCGAGCAACCAATTCACCACGATGAACGCCGTCACCGCCGAGGCCACGGTGCCGAGCAGGAGGGTGTCCCATTCGCTGATCACCGCGTTTGGGTTTTCCTTTAACGCTGAAGCGAGTTCGTATCCGCCCGCGGCGAGCAATGTGGGCACGCCCAGCAGAAACGAAAACTCCACTGCATCGCGCCGCGCCATCCCAAGGATGAGCCCGATGAGAATCGTCGCGCCGCTGCGCGATGCGCCGGGAAACACCATCGCCACCAACTGCGCCAAGCCAAAGGCAATCGCGATTATCCACGTGATGCTTAGCGGTTTGTTTTCTTTTGCCGCGCTCTGTTCTTTTTTGGGTTGGCGTAGTTCGTACGCGATGAAGAACAGTCCGCCGATGAGCAACGCCCAGCCGATCGGTGCGCTTTCGTTTGGCAATTCCCATCCGGCGGCTTTGAGGGTTAACCCGCCGAACCCTGTTAAAACAAAGGAAAAACCGAGCTTTTTGAGGTAATCTTGGGTTTCGGCCTCGCGCCTTTTTTCCCAGAGAGAACGCACGCGTTCGCGGAAAACTGCAAGCACCGCAATCACCGCGCCGCTTTGGATGCAAATGGTGAAGTGATCTGGACGCGCGCCCAGCCACGGCTCGGCCAACAACAGATGGCCCGTCGACGAAACGGGCAGAAATTCCGTGATGCCTTCCACCACGCCCAACAAGATCACTTGAAGCCAGTCTGGCATCGGCGCGGAGTATGGAGTAAACACGGGGCGTGCGCACGATTTATTTGGATTACAACGCCACCACGCCGCTGGATGCCGACGTGCGCGCGGCGATGTTGCCGATCCTCGACGAGGTTTGGGGCAATCCTTCCAGCGTGCATCACGTGGGGCAGCGCGCGCGGGCGTTGCTGGATGACGCCCGCGATCGCGTCGCCGCCACGCTGAAGTGCAAGCCCAGCGAAATCATTTTTACCAGCGGCGGCAGCGAAAGCACCAACCTCGCTTTGCACGGAATGGCGCGGCAACTGCGCGACCAAGGGCGGCACATCATCACCTCCGCCGTGGAACATCACGCCGTGCTGTCTCCTTGTGAATATCTTGCGAATAACGAGGGTTTTGAGGTCACTTTTTTGCCTGTGGATTCCGCCGGCCGCTTGGCGGTGGAGTCCGTGCGCGAGGCGCTGCGGCCGGACACGGTTTTGGTCAGCATTATGGCCGCCAATAACGAGGTGGGCACGCTGCAACCGGTGGCGGAGATCGGTGATCTTTGTGCTGATAAGGGCGTTGTTTTCCACACGGACGCCGTTCAGTGTTTTGGCAAAATTCCCCTCGGCGGCATCGCCGATTTCAATGCGGATTTGGTTTCCCTCTGCGCCCATAAATTCCACGGCCCCAATGGCGCGGGATTGCTTTTCGCCAAATCTCCTTTGATGCCCGACCCCATCGTGCACGGCGCTCCGCACGAAAACGAACGCCGCGCCGGCACCGAGAATCTCGCCGGCATCATCGGCCTCGCCGAAGCGATTGTTCGTTTTTTCACGAACCCTGTTTTCACATTGGAAACTCTGGCCCCGCTTGCGGGGAAGTTGATTGATATGGTGGACGCCACCGACGGCGCAACTTTTCTTGGCGACCGCGATTCCGCCAATCGTTTGATCAATACTATTTCGTTTACCGTTGAAGGCACCGACAGCATTGCGCTCTTGAGCGGTTTGGATATGGAAGGGCTTTGTGCTTCGGCGGGCTCGGCGTGCGCCAGCGGATCGGTCACCCCCTCGCATGTGGCGCTCGCGATGGGGGCACCCGCCGCCGAGGCCAACGCGTTGGTGCGGCTTTCGCTGGGGCGTGAAACGACGGATGCCGACATTGCCGCCGCTTGTGAAATAATCCCGCGCGTTGTGGCGCGTTGTCGGTCGGGTAATAAGATGGGGATCACTCGATGAAAAGTCCCCATCAACTCTGTTTTCCCCGACTTTTGCGACTTGCCGGTTTTTGCCAACATTTTTATCCACAGCCGTGTGTCGAAATTTCTGGCTTTTTTCCCCCGCTCCGCCTTGACTCCGAGGGTTGTTTGCCTTATCCACGGCCCTTAATAATAGTGTTATACTGTTTGAAACATTCATCTAATTAGACTTTGTGAAAATCTCGGTAACCAAAGACGACCTCGCCAGCGGATTGCAGGCGGTCCAAAATGTTGTGGGCGCTCGCTCGACGCTCCCCATTCTTTCCAACGTGCTGCTCGTCGCGGGCGCCAAGCGGCTGGAGCTGCGCGCCACCGATCTCGAGGTGAGCGTGCACGCCTCGGTGCTGGCTGAAGTGGAACGCGAAGGCGCCACGTCGATGCCCGCTAAACGGCTCTTCGGATTGGTGCGCGAAATTGAGGCGACCGAAATCGAAATTGAGGTGAGCGACAAAGAGGAGGCGACCGTCCAAGCCGGCGCATCGAAGTACAAGCTCAACGGCATTGGCGCGGACGAATATCCGCAGCAAGCGAAATTTAAGGAAAGCGGGAAAATAAAAGTGCGGCAAGGGAAGTTCAAGGAAATGATTCGCAAGACCGGCTACGCGGTGAGCACCGATGAATCGCGCCACGTGCTCAACGGCATAAACATCGTCATCACTCCCGACCGCCTCACGCTGGTGGCCACGGACGGCCGGCGCCTCGCGTTGGTGGAAGAGGAAATCGAAGGCGGCATCAAGGGCGAGTTCATCCTGCCCAACAAAGCCGTGGCCGAATTGCAACGATTGTTGCAAAGCAACGGAGACGTGGAAATTCGGATCGGCGACACGCACGTGGAATTCACACTGCCACAGGAAGGCGGCGAATCCATCGTGCTCCACAGCAAACTTGTGGAAGGAAATTATCCGAATTTTAAACAAGTCATCCCCAGCGAATTCAAGGAACGCATCACGCTGGGCAAAGAGGAGCTTCATCACGCCTTGCGCCGCGCCGATCAAATCACCAGCGACAAGGCGAACTCCGTGAAGCTAACGTTCGCCAACGACAACCTCACCATCACCGCCAACACACCCGAGGTTGGCTCGGGTCGAGAGTCGATCGCCATCAAATACAAAGGCCCGGAAATCGAAGTTGCCTTCAACCCCACGTTCCTGATGGACCCCCTCAAAGTGCTTGAGGGCGACGAAGTATT
>DQLO01000376.1 GCA_015660155.1 Verrucomicrobiota bacterium | reverse complement strand
GCAAATCCACCACCATGCGAATGATCACCGGCTATCTCGTGCCCGACGAAGGCAGCGTGACCGTTGGTGAATTTGACATTGTCGAATCCCCCGCGCGCGCCAAATCGCTAATCGGCTATCTGCCGGAAAATGCGCCGAGCTATCCGGACATGACCGTGCAGGGCTTCCTACGCTTCACCGCCGAGATCCGCGCCTTGGCCGGTGCTGAACGCGACAAAGCCGTGGACGCCGCCATCGACACTTGCTCGCTGCAGCCGGTTCGGCATCAAAGCATCGATACACTTTCAAAAGGCTTCCGCCATCGCACCTGCCTCGCGCAGTCATTGCTGCACGATCCCGAAGTGCTAGTGCTCGATGAACCCACCGACGGCCTCGATCCCAATCAAAAACACGAAGCCCGCCAGCTCATCAAGCGCTTGGGAGAAACGAAGGCGGTGATTTTTTCCACCCACATTTTGGAGGAAGTGGATGCCGCCTGTTCCCGCGCCATCATCATCGACAACGGCAAGATCGTGGCCAATGGCACGCCGGACGAATTGAAACAAAAAACCAAGTCCGGCCGCTTGGACGATCTATTCCGTGAACTCACGATGACCGAGACCAAAGTAAAGGAGGCTGCCTAAATGAATTCGCCGCTCCGTAATATTTTCACCCTCGCCAAGCGCGAATTCTCCGGCTACTTCGCCACGCCGGTTGCCTATGTCTTCCTCGTCATCTTTTTGCTGATGACCGGTTTCTTCACCTTTATGCTGGGCATGGATTTGTTTGACCGCAACCAAGCCTCGCTGGAATCCTTTTTCACTTGGCATCCGTGGCTGTATTTATTCCTCGTGCCGGCAGTGGCGATGCGGCTGTGGTCGGAGGAAAAACGCACTGGCACGCTCGAGCTGCTGCTCACACTTCCAATCACCGCGTGGCAGGCGGTGATGGCAAAATTCCTCGCGTCCTGGGCGTTTTTGATCCTGGCGCTGGCGCTGACTTTTCCGGTTTGGATTACTGTCAACCAGCTCGGCTCGCCGGATAACGGCGCGATCTTCTGCGCTTATATCGGCAGCGCCTTGATGGCCGGCGCGTACCTCGCCATCGGCTGCATGACTTCCGCACTCACGCGGAATCAAGTGGTCAGCTTTATTTTGTCGGTGGTGGTTTGCCTGTTCACTATTCTGGCCGGTTTCGCGCCGGTCACCAACTTTATGGCGGGGATGTTTCCCGACAGTCCCGCCGTGGTGGAGTTTGTGGCCAACCTGAGCGTGATCACTCACTTCGAGTATTTCCAGCGCGGCGTGCTGGACTTCCGCGATCTGCTGTTTTTTGGGTCGGTAATTGCTTTTGCGCTTTTTGTCACCGGCGTGATCGTCCGCGGCGCGCAGGAATCCCGCACGGCGGGGAATTTTTCCTACTCGCTTGGCTTCGTCGCAGTGGGTGCGCTCATTTTGATCGGCGCAAACGCAATGACCTCGCAACTGCGATGGAAGGCCGATCTCACCGAGGGCAACATATATTCACTATCCGAAGGCACCGAACGGATTCTTTTACGTTTGAGTGACGACCGCGGCACGGAAGCAGATGCCTTCAAGCTCGAGGTGCGCCTGTACCAAACCCGCGACAAACGCGTGCCCAATAATCTTTCCCGATACGCAAAACGCGCGGAAGATATGCTCAACGAATACGTGGGCTTGGCGCGCCAAATGTCAAAAGGGGAAAATGCCCCGCTGATTCTTCAACACATCAACGTGCAGCCCGATTCGCCCGAGGAAGATCAGGCGATCAAAGACAACATCGAAAAATTCTCGATTGGTCCCGGGGAATTTGCCTACCTTGGCATGTCGCTCAGCTATGCTGACCGCACCGAAAAGGTGGACTTGCTGGTTTCCGGGCAAGGTGGGCGATCCATGTCTCTGCGCTCGGAGGTGACATTGGAATATGAAATTTCCCGCGCCATCACGCGCCTGTTGAAAACCGAAAACAACCGCGTGGTGATCGGCATTATGACGCCGCCCGGCGTGCAGGTGATGGGCGGTCTGCCGCACGGCATTCCGCCGCAAATGGCGATGCAACGCGGCATGCAGCCCCGGCCGCCGTGGGCGCTCATTCGCCTGTTGCAGCAAGAGTACGACGAAGTGCGCACGGTGGATTTTGCCACCGGCATTTCGCGCAACGAAAAAAGCGAGGAGCAATCGCTCGCAGAAAGTGACATTGATATGCTGCTGGTCATCCACCCGCAAAACATCAGCGAACGCGCTCAGTTCGCCATCGATCAATATGTGCTGAACGGCGGAAAACTGGTTGCCTTTCTCGACCCTTTTTATGGATTTTCCGCCGGCCCGATGGGCGGCTTTGGTCCTTCGGAAAGTTCCTCCACGCTGAGCAAATTGCTTCCCGCGTGGGGTTTGTATTTTGATGACCAACACGTGTTGGCCGATATGGACAGCCCGTTTCGGCGGGATCCGCGCGGGTCGGAAGTGTGGCCCACTTGGGTGGAGCTGCCCGGCAAAAGTCACAGCCAATCCGAAATCGTCACGCAGGATTTGGGCACCGTCAGCGTACTGCACGCCGGCGCCTTCACCGGCAAGGCGGTGGACAAAGGGCTCGTGCAGGTTAACCTATTCAACACCTCCACCAACGCGATGCGGCTCAACACCAAAACTTCCGCCGGCACGGCAACCAACGCCACGGCGGTGTTGCCCTTGCCGCGCTTCTCCGCCGCGCAGGAAAAAATTGCGCGCACTTTCAAGGGCAGCGGCAAGTCCAGCGTGTTGGCGGTGAAACTCACCGGCGCATTTCAAACCGCTTTTCCGAAAGGCGACCCCGAAGCTGTGCCGCCCGCGGACGCCAACGCCACTGCGCCCAAGGACAACGCCCTCAAAGTCGTTCGCAAAGACATTTCACCGGTGGTGGTGCTGGTGGGGGATGTTGATTTATTGAACGACCAATTGGCCGCCCAACCGATGCAGGATGCCTTCGGGCAGTTCGTCGGATTCCGCAACAGCAACTTTGCGTTCGTGATGAACCTCGCCGATTATTTGACTGGCGATGACGACCTCATCCGCGTGCGCAGCCAATCGCAACGCGATCGCCCGCTGGAGTTGCTCGACCGAATGCTCGAGAAAGCCACGCGCCGCGTGCAAAACGATATTGATCAACTTGAGAAAGAACTCGATGAAGCCGACAAAAAAGTACAGGAGGTAAAGGACAATCTCAACGAACAGATTCGCCAGCTATTAGCTGCCGGCGGCGGCCAACTCCAAGTCAGCCAAACGGACATCAAAAAGCTGGAGGACAGCCAAGCCGCTGAGGAAGCCGCGCAAGACAAGGCGCGCAAGACCATTCGCGAAAAGAAACGCGAACTGCGCGAGGAAATCAACGCGCTGAAGTTTCGCATCAAATGGGCCAACATCCTCATCATGCCCGCACTCGTGGCGCTCTTCGGGTTGTTCGTCGCATTCACCCGGCATCGCCCTACCGCCGCCTAATAATGAAAAGCAAACAACTCATCACGATGGTCGCCCTGCTGGTTGCCACACTCGCCGGCTACTTGATTTTCAGCCCCGGCGATGATTCCGCCTCATCCAATAACGACGGCGTGGGGGACGAGCCTCTGGCCGCACTGGAGATCGCCCACATCGCCGCCATCACTCTCACCACTAGTGAAGGCAAAGAAACCACCTCGTTGCGCGTGGAGAAACTCGATGGAAAGTGGACGGTCGCCCAACGCGGCGGTTATCCGGCGGATACTGATCGCATCGAGGGTTTGATAAAAAACCTGATGGCCATGAAAATTTTGCGGCGCGTGCCCGCGGGCAAAAGCCAATTGGGCCGGCTGCACCTCAGCGAGCCCGGCACGGGCGAGACGGCGGCGACCCGGATTGAGTTTTTCGCGGCGGATGGCAAATCCATCAAGATCGTTCATCTCGGCAAGGAGTTGAGCGCACCGGGCGGGGAAGGGAACACATCGGCTTTCGATGGCGGCAATTTTCCGGATCGCCGCTTTGTAATGCTCGACGCCAAACCCGCCAACGCCGCGGTGGTGGACCAAACCTTTAGCAACGCCAACGCTGCTCCCGCCGACTGGATTAACCGCACTGATTTTTTTGACATAAAAAACGTGCTC
>DQLO01000012.1 GCA_015660155.1 Verrucomicrobiota bacterium | reverse complement strand
CGTGAGATTGCCCCCCATCGAGTGCCCACGAATGCCCAGTCGCTTGCCATCGACCTCCGGTTGCTGCTCCAGAAACGTCAGCCCGCGCCGACAACCCAGCGTCAGCAAAAACCAATTACAGTTGCGGGGCGACTCCACCGCATCCAAAAACTTCTCGCCCGGTAACACATTGAAATATCCCGGCACATTGTTCTGCGTCGGGTCCACCGCGCCCCAGTCGGTATTCGCCTCGCCGGGCTTCGCGCCCTCCATGGGTTTGCCGCCCCAATTCACCGACAACGCACCATACCCCTGCGCCGCATGAAACTTCACCAGCAACAAACTCGCCCGCTGTCCGCCGCCGTGCATGTGCAAAATCCCCGGCAGTTTTTTCCCGCCCTTGGCATGTTTTGGATACGCATAAAATCCCGCCATCCAAGTCGGCTTGCCCTTAAACGTCCCGATGAAATACCGCACGTAACGGATGACATTCCCATCCTCCTCCCATTCACGCACCACCTCACTCTTCAGCGGTTCCTTGCGCGGATCGTAGCCCGCCCAAAGCTCCGCCACAGTTTGTGGCACTTTACCTTTAAGAGGCGATAACGAATCAGCAGCGGATAGCCCGCCCGCCAACAAGATGAACGAGAGAAAGAAACGCATTACAGTCGCTTTACAATATTTTTCACGAACAAACCTCAACCGCATCCGCGGCAACCTTGGCTTTTGCCCGGGCTTTGTCGATGGTTTTAGCGCGGGCGATGGCGACGCCCATTCGGCGTTTGCCTTTGACGTGGGGTTTGCCGAAGAGACGAAGTTGCGTGTCGGGCGCGGCAAGGGCGGCGTTGAGATTTCCAAAACTGACACGGTCGCTTTCGCCTTCGACGAGAATCACGGCGCTGGCGCTGGGGCCGTGCTGGACGATGTTCGGGATGGGCAGGCCGAGAATGGCGCGGGCGTGCAGGGCGAATTGCGAGAGGTCCTGCGAAATCATGGTCACCATGCCCGTGTCGTGCGGGCGCGGGGAGACTTCGGAAAACAAAACGTCATCGCCTTTCACAAAAAGCTCCACGCCAAAGATGCCGCGGCCGCCGAGGGCGTCAGTAATTTTCTGCGCGTAATCGCGCGCGTTGGCGAGGGCGGTGTCGGTCATCGGTTGCGGTTGCCACGATTCGCGGTAGTCGCCATCAATTTGCACGTGGCCGATGGGGTCGCAAAAACTCGTGCCGTCGACGTGCCGCACCGTAAGCAGCGTAATTTCATAATCGAAATCCACGAAGCCCTCGACGATCACCTTGCCCGCACCCGCGCGACCACCTTCCTGTGCGTATTGCCACGAGGCATCAATGTCCGCCTCCGTCTTCACAAGGCTCTGCCCTTTGCCGCTGCTGGACATAATCGGCTTCACCACGCACGGCAAACCGATGTTTTCAACCGCCGCCAAAAACTCCTCCTTCGTCCCGGCAAATTCAAACGGCGAAGTGCGCAGCCCCAACTCCTCCGCCGCCAACCGCCGAATGCCTTCGCGATTCATCGTGAGCTGCGTCGCCCGCGCCGTCGGAATAATAGTCACCTTCCCCTCCGCCTCAATCTCCGCCAACACATCCGTCGCAATCGCCTCCACCTCCGGCACCACCAAGTGCGGCCGCTCCTGTTCAATCACCCCCCGCAACGCCGCCCCATCGAGCATCGAAATCACATGCGACCTGTCCGCCACCTGCATCGCCGGCGCATCGGCATACGCATCCACCGCAATCACCTCCACCCCGTAGCGTTGCAGCTCGATGACAACCTCCTTGCCCAGCTCGCCCGCACCACACAAAAGCACTCGCCGCGCGCCATCGGTAAATGGAGTTCCAATAGAATTATTCATCCGCGCGAACTTACCGCCACGGCACGCTGTTGGCTACGGCGAGTTGTTCAGAGCCAAATACCTCACGGCCGACTGCGGCCGGCGTCGATGATTTGCTGGAGTTCTTTTTTCATGCGCTCGAAAACTTCGGGGTGTTGTTCGACGACGTTTTTCTTTTCCCGCACGTCTTTGCTGAGGTCAAACAGAGCAAAGCGGGGGGCGGGTTGGTTGGCGAGTTGTTCAGTGACGTTTACATTGCGTTTGCGTTTGGCGTCGTGGCGCTGGAGTTTCCAGTTGCCGACGCGGTAGCCGTAGTTGCCGCCTCGGCCGTTGTCCTGCTGCACGAGATGATCGCGGCCTTTGGCGCCCTTTTTGCCGAGGAGAGCATTGAGCACGTTGAAGCTATCGGGCACTGCGGCCTTGGGCAGTTTCACACCGGCGAGCGAAGCAAAGCTGGCGGCGAGGTCGATGGTGCAGACCATTTCCTTGGACACTCCCGGCGCAATGTGGCCGGGCCAATAGGTGATGAACGGCGTGCGGGTGCCGCCCTCGAGCACGCTGTATTTGCCGCCGCTGAAAGGGCCGCCGGGTTTGTGATCGCCCATTTTTTCCAGCGCGCCGTCTTTGTAACCATCATCGCCCACGGGGCCGTTGTCGGAACAGAAAACGATGAGCGTGTTGTCGGAGAGCTTGAGGCGATCGAGGGTTTTGACCAATTCGCCGACGCACCAATCGAGCTGCACAATGGCATCGCCGCGAAAGCCCAATCCGGATTTGCCGTGAAAACGCTCGTGCGGCATGCGCGGCACGTGCAAATCGTGCGAGGAGAAAAACAGGAAGAAGGGATTGGCTTTGTTGGCCTCAATCCATTTGTTCGATTGCTTGATCCACTCATCGGCCAAATCCTCATCCCGAAACCGCGCCGCGTGGCCGCCGGTATAAAAACCAATCCGGCTGATGCCGTTGTGAATGGTGGAAAAATGGCCGTGACTCCAATCCATTTTGAGCGTGCTTCGATG
>DQLO01000292.1 GCA_015660155.1 Verrucomicrobiota bacterium | reverse complement strand
GGCAAAAAACCGCTGCCCCAATAGTAGTCGTAAAAAATCTGCCCGCACGTCGTACCTTTGCTGACGCTCGTCATCGCCACAAACGCCGGCAGATTTTCAGTGTCGCTGCCGAGGCCGTAGCTGAGCCACGCGCCCATCGTCGGCCGGCCGGGCATCTCGCCGCCGGAAAGAAAAAACGAAACCGCCGGCGCGTGGTTCACCTGCGTGGTGTGCATGCTCTTGATGAAACAAATGTCATCCGCCACCTGCGCGATGTGCGGCAAAAAATTGCTTACCCACGCGCCGCTCCGTCCGTGTTGTTTGAACGGCTCAATCGGCGCCAGCATCAGCTTGCCTTTCGGGTTGCCCGTCATCGTGCTGAACCGCTTGCCCGCCACAAATTCCTGCGGCACCGACTGCCCGTGCATTTGTTTTTGCAGCGGCTTGTAATCAAACAAATCCGTATGCGACGGCGCGCCGTTCATGAAAAGATAAACCACCCGCTTCGCCTTCGGCGCAAAATGCGGCAACGCCGTCAAGCCATTCGCCGCCGCCCCTTCCCGCGCGAGCAATCCCCCCAAAGCCGCCGACCCAATCCCCACCGCCGACCGCCCAAAAAACTGCCGGCGGTTGACCATGAGTTTGTTTTCAGTAATGGCGTTCATTTATTCCTTCGTGATGACTTCATCCAAATTCAGAATCATGTTGCACAGCACTGTGTACGCAGCGTGGTCGGTGGGGTTTAGTTTTTCGTCGCGTTTGGAGTCGCCGATGGTCAGCAGTGCATTGGCGGCGGCTTTGTCTTTTGCGTAGGTGGCGCGGAGTTTTTGGAGGCTTTGGATGAGCACGGCGGACTCCTTGGGTTTGGGCGGGCGGGCGGTGGCGAGGCGAAAGGCGTGGGTAACTCGGGCGGTGTCGTTAGCATCGGCTTCCTTGAGTGCGCGCTGGGCCAGAGCGCGGGCGGCTTCTATATAAGTAGTGTCGTTTAATATGATGAGCGCGTGCAGCGGTGTGTTGGTGCGGCTGCGGCGGACTTGGCAGGTTTGGCGTTTGGATTCGTCGAAGAAAATTGTGGGGCCGATGATGCGCCGCCAAAAGGGGTAGAGGCTGCGACGATACAAATCCTCGCCTTTGCCGCGCGTGTATTTCTTTTTGCCGAAAGTAGCCTCGGCCCACACGCCGGCGGGTTGGTAGGATTTCACGGAAGGGCCGCCACGTTTCTCAACGAGCAGACCGCTGATAAAGAGTGCTTGGTCGCGAATCATCCACGAGGGCAATCGCTGGCGCGTCATGCGAGCGAGCAATCGGTTCTTGGGGTCGCGCTCGCGTAGGGCGGGAGTCACACGCGAGGTTTGCCGGTAGGTCGCGCTAAGTACGATGCGTTGGTGCAGTGCCTTCACGTTCCAACCGCTCTTGATGAATTCCAGCGCGAGCCAGTCGAGCAACTGCGGATGGCTCGGGCGCTCGCCTTGCACGCCGAAATCCTCCGGCGTCTTCACTAGGCCGGTTCCGAAGAATTGCTGCCAAATGCGGTTCACTGTGACGCGCGCGGTGAGTGGGTTTTTTCCATCCACCAACCACTGGGCGAGATGCAGCCGGGTAGGGACGCGCTCCAGCGCATTCGCGCCAAACACCGCCGGCCACGCCGAAGTCACCGCCACATCACTCGGCTGGTTGTACACGCCGCGCACCAGCACCTTTGTTTGGCGCGGCTTTTCATCGCGCATCACCATCACTTTTGGAAATTTTTTGCGAAGGGCAGCGAGCTGTTTTTTGGCGGCATCGATTTGCGGTTTTTCCTTGAGCGATTTAATTTTTTCCTCCAATTCCAAAACCTCCCTTTGCTGTGTGGGCGAACCGACGGCGAGCACCGGCGCGGTTTGGCCGCTGCCGCCGCCGCCGTTCACGGGGGTGTTGTTGAAAAAAGCAAACAGGCTGTAGTAGTCGCGCTGGGTGATGGGGTCGAACTTGTGGTCGTGGCAGCGGCTGCAGGTCATCGTGGTTCCCAGCCAAAGGGTGGCCATCGTTTCCATTTGGTCAAAAATGTACTCCACGCGATTCTCCTCCGCGATGCGGCCGCCCTCGCCGTTGATCATGTGGTTGCGATTGAACGCCGTCGCCAGCCGCTGCTCGTCCGTCGCCTTCGGCAACAGGTCGCCGGCAAGTTGCTCGATGGTGAATTTATCGTACGGCACATTGGCATTCAGCGCGCGCACCACCCAATCGCGCCACGGCCACATGGTGCGGTCGTTGTCGCCTTGATAACCGTTGCTGTCGGCATAGCGCGCGGCCTCGAGCCAATCCCACGCCATCCGTTCACCGTAACGCGGCGAGGCCAGCAAGCGATCCACGATTTTTTCGAATGACGATTTTGGATTTTCGATTGAAGATTTGAGAAAGGCATCCACCTCTTCCGGTGTGGGTGGCAGGCCGGTGAGGTCGAGGGACACGCGGCGGAGCCACGTGATTTTGTTTGCCTCCGGCGAAGGTCGCAGACTTTCGCGTTCCAATCGCGCGAGGATGAAATTGTCAATTTCATTGCGGGGCCATTCGGCATTTTCAACTTTCGGCAAAGGCGGGCGGCGCGGCGGTTCGTACGCCCAATGTTTGCCCCACTTTGCGCCGGAATCCACCCAAGCCTTCAGCGTGGCTTTTTGCGTAGCAGTAAGCTTGAGCTTCGAGTCCGGCGGCGGCATTTGCTCGTCGGGGTCGCTGGAAAAAATCCGCGCGATGAGTTCGCTCTCCTCGCTCCTGCCCGGCACAATGAGGACGTCCTTTTTGCGCAGTGCGAATTCCTCTCGATCCAGCCGCAACTTCGCCTTGCCCGCGTTGGCATCGGGGCCGTGGCATTGGAAGCAGTTGTCCGAAAAAATAGGCAGCACCTCGCGGCTGAAATCCGGCGCGGCCGACACGCCAATCGGCAGCAACAAAATAGTGATGAGCACAATGCGCGGCACCACAGATAGTTAGGTGGACACACGGCGATTGTCCAGTCGGGAGCGCGGACTGCTCCGCCAAGGCTCCGGCCCAGCCCGCCAAACCTTTGGTTTCGTCCGCCAGACCTATGGTTTCGTCCGTCAAACCTATG
>DQLO01000176.1 GCA_015660155.1 Verrucomicrobiota bacterium | reverse complement strand
GATGACGGTTGAGCGCTCTGAGTTTTTTAGAAAATCGGCGATGCCTTGGGTGGCGAGGCGGACGCGGTCGAAGGTGAAGTCGCGCGCGATGAGGCCGCGCCATCCGGAGGTGCCAAACTTGATGGGGTCGGCCATGCTTTAGCGTTTCCAGTCGAAGGCGTTTTTCTTCACGGCATAGATGTAACCGACGAACAGAATGCCAAGGAAGGAAATCATGGAGCCGAAGATGAGCGCGGCGTTTGTTGCCAGCATGGATTTGTAAACCACAGCCCACGGAAAGAGGAAGATCACCTCGATGTCGAACAGGATGAAAAGCATTGCCACGAGATGAAATTTTACCGACATCCGCGGTGCGCCTTCGCCTTCGGCGGGCATGCCGCATTCGTAGGGGGTGTCTTTGGTGGGGTTGGTGTCGGCGCGTTTGCCGATGAGTTTGGAGAGAATGAGGTTGCCAGCGGCGAAGGCCACGGCCACACCCAGCAGGATCAGCACCGGCAGGTATTGTTGTAATTGCCCGTCCACGCGGGGATTTGTAGTGGCGGCGCGGCGCGGCGTCCAGCGCAAATGCCATTTGTGGCTTGCGTTTTGGGCGCGGATTCCCAACATTCGCGGCCCGTGGAACCTGCAGAAACACATCCGGACCGGCTCATTGATTTTTGGGAATGGCTGGTCGAGAACCGCACGCAAGTGATTTTGGCTATCATCATCGCCATCGGCGTGGTGCTGATCGTGCATACCAAGCGCCTCAACACGCAACTTGCCGAAGAGGAAGCGGGCGAAGATGTGTTGGCGGCGATGGACAACCGGTTTTCCACGGACGAAGTGAATCCGAATGCTACGGCCTCGGAACGATTTGCCAGAGTGGTGCTGAACCACCCCGGCACCGCCGGCGCAAGCAACGCAAAATTTTTACAAGCGAGCGCGTTGTTTGATGAGGGGAAATTTCAGGAGGCCGATGCAGCCTTTGCCGCATACGCCTCGGAAAATCTGCTTAGCCCATTGCTCGCCGCGGCGGCCTTGGGGCAGGCAGCGAGCAAAGCTTCCCTGAATGATTCCGGTGCGGCTGCGGCGTATGAGGCCGTTCGCAATCAACACGCCGGTACCTCGGAGGCAGTGCAGGCCACACTCGCGCTGGGCCGTATGGCGATGGCTGCGAAAGATGAGCCCAAGGCGCGCGAATTATTCACAGCGGTTTCCAGCAATCGCGTTTCGCAAATTTGGGCTTCCATCGCCAGTGGTTTGTTGAGGCAACTGTCGCCCGTTGAGGGACAGTAAATTCGCCCGTTGCGGCGTTGCTTGGCGTTGATAACTCGGCCTTGACTCGGGGCCGCGCATTCCCTTTTCTTTACCCACGCCACGGTTGTGGTGTTTGCCACAAGGAGGCAAAAAATTCGCGCACCGCGTGACTTGCAAGGAAAAAAGAAGGAGAAAAAGGCAATGGCTGAAGTAACAGGGAACCCATCAAACCCACCCATCGAATACCGCGCCGCGCCCGTGGAGGCCGCGCAGCAGGCTGCTTGGCCCGCTACCCAAACGGCCTCCGCTGCGGACGCCATCGCGGATGCGCCCATTGTGAAACAGGTGCTTTCGGAATTTATCGGCACCTTCGCGCTTGTGTTCGTGGCGGTCACCACTTTGTACTGGTTTGCGGTGGACTTTATTGCCATTGCGATGGCCAGCGCGCTGGTGGTGGCGTTGATGGTGGGCGTGCTCTCGCGCTTCGGCAGCGGTCAGTTTAACCCCGCCATTACGCTCGGCCTCGTGCTCGGGGGGCGGTTGCGATTCACACGCGCGCTTATCATCATTCCAGTGCAATTGGCCGCCGCTGTTTTGGCGTCGTTGATGCTTGTTAATTTTCTTGGCCAAACGGAAAATCTTCAGTGGGCATATCCCAAGGCCACCGCCGCCGAACCGGGCGCGGCGGTCGGCGCGTTGGCACCTCAAGGCGGCCAGCCGGAGTTTGGGCTACGCGCGCCTGTGGAAGCCGGCACGCCGCGCATTCCTGAGCGTTTAGAAATCCCCGAACCCATCGGCCGCGTTCAACCGCGTCCGGTGCCCGGCTCGCAACGGGTATCGATTTTGCAGGCGATTGTGCTCGAAGCGGTGCTTACCTTCTTTTGGGGTATGGCCGCCTTTGCCGGATTACGTCGCGGCGCGCATCCCTTGCTCGGCCCGGTGCTCATTGGCGCGGCGGTTGCCGTCGGCATTCTTACTGCGGGCATTTTGACCGGTGGCGCGATGAACCCAGCGCGGGCATTTGGCCCCGCGCTGGCTTCGGGCGCGTGGGCCAATCAAATGGTTTACTGGATTGGCCCGATGATTGGCGGCGCGTTGGCGGGGGTTATCTGCGGCCACTTCCTGTTTAACAACGAGGAGGAATCTTCGGATGCTCCGGCGTATCCCGCCTCTTAAAATAACTTGAGCCAAGATTGCCCCGGTTACCACAAATGTGGCCGGGGCATTCTTTTTATGATGAGTGAACCCATTGAAGTCGCGGCCGGCTTGATTTTTTGCGAAGGCCTCCTGCTCATCACGCAGCGTCCCGCGGGCGGGCACTTGGCGGGGCTGTGGGAATTCCCCGGCGGCAAACGCGAGCCCGGGGAAACGATGCCCCAATGCCTCCGGCGGGAACTGGCCGAGGAACTGGGCGTCGTCGTGAACATCGGCCAATGCGTCGAGACGCTCACCCACGCGTATCCCGAAAAGACCGTGCGACTGGAATTTTATTTGTGTGAACTTGTCGAAGGCGAACCCGCAGGGCTCGATGGCCAACAGTTCGCGTGGGTGACGGTGGATGAATTGGAAGAATACAAATTCCCCGCCGCCGATGCCCGCTTGCTGGAGCGCTTGAAAAGCGAAACTCTTTGGTGGAAATAAAAATGGTCGGGGTGGTGAGGTTCGAACTCACGACCTCGTCGTCCCGAACGACGCGCGCTACCAGGCTGC
Source organism: Verrucomicrobiota bacterium (assembly GCA_015660155.1). GTDB lineage: Bacteria > Verrucomicrobiota > Verrucomicrobiia > Limisphaerales > UBA1100 > JACNJL01. The sequence continues at coordinate 2,421 of DQLO01000176.1, read as the reverse complement.
GCTACACCCCGACTGGAAATCCAAAGGGCGGGCATTTAAGCGCATCCCTCCCCAAATGCAACGCGTTTTTTTTCCTAAAACGGCAGTAACAACAAAAGCCGGTAACAACCAGACTATGAATTGACCACGCGCAAAAGTGGGGTACATTGAATGTGTTGCCCGAGGCAACACGAACAATGCAACGCAAGTTGACCATTCTGATTTTGGGACTGCTGCTCTTTAACGGCTGGCAAGAGGCCGCCGCATCGCAGGCGCCGTGGCGCATGGGCTTGCGATTAAACAACCAGCAGGCTCGCCGTGGTTTTGCATTGTTGCCGTTTGCGCGTGGCGCACCGATCATCCCCGTGACCCAATGGGTGCCCACCAACAATCCTGCGTTGCTTTCCACCAATCGCGCTGTGTTGCCGGATACGCTTCGAGTGTTGTTCCTCGGCAACGCGCTCATCGCCGGTCATAATATGCCCGAAGTGCTCACTCGCATGAGCCGAACCGGCAAACTCAAAATCAAGGCCACCATGCGCGCGCCGTACGGCTTCACCCTCGACAACCACATGGCCGATATTTCCAGTCGCACGAATATTTCGCATACCGTTCAGGATCCGCTTACCTTTACCAACCGCCTCACCTGGCACGCAGTCATTTTGCAGGAGCACAGCCTTGTTCCTGTGTATGGTTGGCAGCGGCTGCTCAACTCCGTGCAGCGGCTCGATGGAGCGGTGCGCACCGCCCGCACGCAAACGGCGCTCTTCATGCCGCAATCACGGGCGGATTCAATTTTTTCGGAAGCGGAATTTCTTGACCGGTCCGAGGGCGCTTATCGGCTGGCGGCGCAGCGCAATGGAAATCTTCCGGTTATCCCCGGCGGCCGCGCGTGGCAGATGGTGGAAATGCGAGGCGACAACAATATTCAATTGCGCGAACGCGACGGCCAGTTGCCCACCGCCCATGGCGCTTATTTGAATGCCTGTGTGATGTACGCTTTTTTGACGTGGCAAACGCCGCTCGGTCTTTCCAACGGCGGCTTGCATCAGGTTAGTGAGCGGGATGCAGAATATCTCCAGCGCATTGCGTGGGAGCTGTTTGTCTCGCGCCGTGGTGGCGTGCCCTTTTAGCTTCGCCGCAGGTCGGCCACGCATTCCACATGCTGGGTTTGCGGGAACATGTCCAGCGCGGTGACGCTCTTTAATTCGTAACCCTGTTCACAAAGCCATTTCAAATCGCGCGCGAGTGTGGCCGGATGGCAGCTCACATAAATCACTTGGCGCGGATTCGCGTTGGCCAGCATTTCGAGACCTTCTTTGTGGACGCCTTTGCGCGGAGGATCGAGAATGAGCGTGGTGTCGTCCGCCGGAAAACGCTCGAGCAAGGCGTCCATCTGTTCCTCGGTTTTGCCTTGGATGAATTCGCCGTTTTCGATTCCGCGTTCGGCGAGGTTTTTGCGTGCGGGCAGGATGCATTGTTTGTCAATGTCGATCCCCACAAAACCCTCCACCAAATCGGCCATCGAAAGGCTGAAAAATCCAATGCCACAATAGGCGTCCACAAGAAATTTCGTGCCCGCATCGGCGAGGCGGCCGCGCACGGTTTCCACCAGCTTGGGCAGCAGCGAGAAGTTGTTTTGGAAAAATGAATCGCGGTGCAGTTCCCAGTCGTCAGGCATCATCCGCAGCACCACCTTTTGCATGTTGCGCGCGGGCGGGTTTTCGCGCACTTGTTGCAACTGATCATTGAGCGCTTCCTCGGCGATTTCGCAGCGTTCGAGGTCCACCACCAAACGGCTCTCCGCGCGCAGGAAACCGTAGATGGCTTTTTGCTGAAACTTATCCCATTGGCGGCGAATCATAATGCGGTTGCGGTAGCCGTATGGGGCAGGGCAGGGGATGAGTTCGCCCACCACTTCCGGCGCGAAGCCGCCCACACGCACGAAGAGATTGCGCACTTGCTCCAGCTTGATGCGCCCTTGCGCCTCGTAATCGATGTGTTGATATTGGCACCCGCCGCATTCGCCGAAATATTGGCACTTGGGATCCACGCGATCGGGGGAGGGGGTGATGACTTCCAGCAACCGCGCGCGGGCAAAATCGCTTTTGCGCTCGGTGATTTCCACCAGCACCACTTCGCCGACAATCACAAAAGGCACGAACACCACAAACCCATCCACCTTGCCGACGCCATCGCCGCCAAAAGCCATATCGGCAATCTCTACCTCCAGGCGATCACCGACATTGAACGAAACCAGATTTTCCGCAGTCTCCTCCATTAATGATTTTTCCTAACATGTTCGCGCAGTAGATCACGGCCAAAATCGCCTTTGAAATCGCGCCAAGTGGCGTGCACGTGATTGGCGCCATTTTGCGTGTTGGCATATTCCAATAAAAAGCTCGGGCCTTGCACGCGATAATAGTGCGGCTCAAACCGTTT
>DQLO01000344.1 GCA_015660155.1 Verrucomicrobiota bacterium | reverse complement strand
ATCATGGACAGGCCAACTTGGCGCATGTTGTTGAGACAGGAAATTCTCTGACCGTTGCCCTTGGCCTTTGACAGTGCCGGGAGCAGCATCCCGGCAAGGATGGCAATAATCGCAATCACCACCAGCAGTTCGATGAGGGTGAAGGCTTTTGTTTGTTTCATGAGAATATCAAATGAGTCGTGGTGTGGTCTGAATTTAGTCGAACACGGGCAACGTCGGAGAAAATCAGGTTTAAGCAAAGAGAAAACGGTTGCTCTTGCGTGGCGCGCCGCGACACAATCCCGCCGCTTATGGGCAACCCTGTGGACATTTTGGACAAACTCTATTCGGCTGTGATTGCCGATGTGCTCGATGGACTTGGCCATCGGCAGCAGTCGCTTGGCTCGGAGATCGCAGCGCTCACTCCGGTGCGCCGGGTTTGCGGCCGTGTTTTCACCGCACGGGCGGAGGCCGTGGATGAGGTTCCCGCCGAGCCGTACAAGCTGGAGTTGGAGGCGATCGACACGATGCAGCCGGGTGACGTGTTGTTGGTGGATGCCGGCCACAACCGGCAGTGTGCCTTTTGGGGCGAACTCCTCTCCACGGCCTGCTTGGCCAAGGGCGTGCGGGGCGTGGTAATGAGTGCCTGCTCGCGCGATCTCTGGGCGCTCAACGGCATGGACTTTCCCGTGTTTGGCATCGGCTGCACTCCGGCGGACAGCAAAGGCCGCATCGACGTGGTGGCGCTTGGGCAAGCGGTCACCATCGACGGCGTCACGGCGAGGAACGGGGATTTTCTCATCGGCGACGAGGACGGCGTGGTGATCATTCCGCAGGAGGTTGCCGATGAAACTTTGACGTTGGCCCGCGAAAAAGTGAGCGGCGAAAACACGGTTCGCGATGAGCTTGCCGCCGGTGTGCCGGTGCGCGATGTGTTCGCGAAGCACGGCATATTGTGAGCCGCCGCATTGTCATCGCCGGTCTGTTTCACGAGACGCATTCGTTTGTGGACGACACGACTGCGCTGGTCGATTTCGACATTCGGCGCGGCGCCGGGATGCTGGCCTGCGCCGGGGATGCCTCTCCGCTTGGCGGTGTTCTCGAATACGCGAACGGGCAGGGTTGGGAGATGCTGCCGTCGATCGACTACCGCGCGACTCCAAGCGGTACTGTGGAGGACGAAGTAGTCGAGACGTGGTGGAGCGAATTCAAGGCCGCTTGGCAACCCGGTTGCGATGCCGTTTTTCTCGTGCTCCACGGCGCGATGGTTTCAATAAACATTCGCGATGTTGAGGGCGAACTTCTTCGGCGCATTCGCAAGCTGGCCGGCGACGACAAACCGATCTTAGGTGTTTATGACCTGCACGCCAATTTCACACCGGCGATGGCGGCCCACGCCGATTGCCTCGTGGCTTACCGCGAAAATCCCCACGCCGACGCCCGCGACGCTGCCGTTCGTGCTGCCAAGTTGTTGGCCAAGTGCCTCGACGGCGCCCGGCCCCGCATGCACCTGCGACAGGCAAATATCCTCCTCCCGCCGACGGCTACCGGAACGGCTGATGACCCGATGCGAACGCTCGAGGCCGAGGCGCGTTCGATGGAGGGCGGCGATGTCTGGGCCGTCAATGTCGCCGCCGGGTTTGCCTTCGCCGACACGCCGGACACTGGACTGAGTTTTCAGGTCGTCACCACCAGCTCCGCCGGGGCTGCGGAGGAGCGCTTGGCCAAGCTAGTGCGCTTGGCCGGGGAGTTGAGGGGCGGCGTACTGGCGAGTGAAGGCTCGCTTGAGTCCGTCATGCCCCGGCTGCGTGAGCCGGTTGGCGGTCTTACCGTTTTGGTCGAGCCGTCCGACAACATCGGCGCCGGAGCGCCCGGCGATGGCACCGGCTGCCTGCGGGCGCTCATTGAGCAAGAGATCGAAAATGCCGCAGTCTGCATCAACGACCCAGCGGCGGTGGCGCGCTTGGCCAAGGTTCGCGTTGGCGACAAAGCCACCTTGGCCATCGGCGGCAAAGGCAGCCGACTCGACCTTGGCCCGCTGGAGCTTGAGGTCGAAATGCTCTCGCGCAGCGATGGGCGCTTTGAACTGGAGGACAAACAAAGTCACTTGGCCTCGATGGTTGGCGACTCTGCCGACATGGGCGACTGTGCCCTCGTGCGTCACGCCGGAGTAACCCTGCTGTTGACGAGCCACAAGACCGCGCCGTTCGACCTTGGCCAATGGCGCAGCCAAGGCGTCGCTCCCGAGACTCTCAACGTGATTGTCGTCAAGGCGGCCGTGGCTCACAAACGCGCCTACGATCCCATCACCGCGCGCAGTTTCCGGGTGGACACCCCCGGCCCGTGCAGCAGTCAACTGGATCGATACCCCTACAGGCACCTGAGAAGCGGGGTTAATTTTATTGCTTTTGACCAACCCTCACCATAAGCCCGTGTTCATCCGTAGCGAGCAAAAGAGGGTTCAATGAGAAGGAACAAATGTCGTCGGGGAGCGTTTACGCTAATCGAGTTATTGGTGGTGATTGCCATCATCGCGATTCTGGCTGCGATGCTTCTTCCTGCGCTGGCGAAAGCCAAGAATCGGGCCCAAGCGATCAAGTGCGTCTCCAACATGAAAAACTGGGGCTATGCCGTTCATCTCCACATGAACGATCACGAAGATGCCGTGCCTTACTTCGCCACGGGTTTTGCCACCCAGTCCACGAAGTCGTACGTTTTTGAGACGCTTGCCCCTTACGTGGCCAAGCGCCGGACTGCGCAAGCCGAGTCGACCGTGCAAAAGGCTGAGATTCGCAAATGCCCGGGCGGCAGTTTTGGGCCGCCGCCATATTACCGGGGCAAAGGCTGGAGTTCGACCAGTTGGAACAGCTGGATCGGTGTCAATTTTGGCACCTACGGCAAGCGATTGAACGGCATGTTTTATTACCAATATCTCAGCGGGATCACCGCCCCGCCATTGAAGTCTACTCGCATAAATAATCCGGGGGATGCGTTGATGTTCATGGACACCGACGGTTACTATGTCTATTCCCCGCTCTTGCGTCCCTTCACCTTCGATTCAAATGGCGATGGTGAGGGTGACTCAGACCCGAATTATGCCCCTTTCAGTCACGGTCGCCCCACGGTTCATAGTGATGGTGCCAACGTAACTTTGTTGGACGGACACGTTGAACGGGTTGCTTTCAGGGAACTTTGGAAGACCAAAGCTCGAGGCGCACCGGTGCACTCCTTTTGGGACTTGGAGGATTGAAGCGCAAAATCGATCCAAACAAGAAAATGCTAAAAAAGACAATACACCGCACGCGCATTGATGGGGTGAAACAGGTAGCAGTCTTTGGCTTGGCTTTGGCCAGCCTTTTCACGGTGCCAACTCAGTTGCCCGCCGCAGGCACGACAGAAGCGGTTGATATTGGCTCGCGCCGTGAGTTGTTTATCGACGCTTACCTGATCGACAAAATACAGGGTGCCCGGCAACGGTTGCATCATCCGGTCCCAAGAGAGATTGCCATCGTCCATGACGCGCCCTGGGAAGGGACAGGATCCGGCTATCATAGTATTTTTCATGACGGCGAAAAGTATCGGATGTACTATAAGGCGTGGCATCTTGAGGTGGAGCAGGGGAAGCTCAACACCAAACGCCATCCTCTCTATTGCTGTTATGCGGAAAGCGATGACGGTATTCGGTGGCGCAAGCCTGAACTGGGGCTTTACGAGTTTAACGGATCCAAGAAAAACAATATCATCATGATCCCGGGGCCTGTTGGCAGCGTGAAGGTGGATCCCGGCCACCCGGCAGTTTTTAAGGATGAAAATCCCGCTGCCAAGCCGGATGCACAGTACAAGGCGATCTTCCGCTCAAGCGGCCTTTTGCCGTACAAATCCCCAGACGGCTTTCGGTGGTCGCCGATGACGGAGCAGCCCATTCTGCAGGGCCTTGGAGCGTTCGACTCACAGAACCTCGCCTTTTGGGATCCGTCGATCCGCAAATACCGGGCTTACTGGCGGATCTTTACCAGTGGCACCACCACCGACAAAAACTGGAAACCGGCGGGATACCGCGCCATTCGCACAGCGGTATCCGATGACATGCTCAACTGGACGCAAGTCAAGGACATCACCTATACCGATTCCCCGGTTGAACACATTTATACAAATCAAATAAAACCATACCTAAGGGCGCCCCATCTCCTCATCGGATTCCCCACCCGATATATCGACCGCAAGTGGGCTGAGTCAACGAAGTCACTTCCCGACTTGGAGCAGCGTCGGCTTCGATCATCATCCAGTGAACGCTACGGCACGGCGATTACCGAGGGCCTTCTCATGGTCAGCCGCGACGGATTACATTTCAAACGATGGAACGAGGCTTTCCTCCGGCCTGGAATCCAACGCCCCGGAACATGGCAATACGGTGCTCAATACATTGGCTGGCATCTTGTGGAAACTCCGTCTTCGCTGCCGGGCGCGCCCAATGAACTTTCGCTTTATGCCACCGAGAGCTACTGGCACGGCAAAGGCAGCGTACTCCGGCGCTACACGTTGAGGCTCGACGGATTTGTCTCCATAAACGCTCCAATGAAGGGTGGGGAATTGGTCACCAAGCCGATACGGTTTGCCGGAGACAGGTTGGAAATGAATTTGGCCACTTCCGCTGCCGGAAGCATCCGAGTGGAAATACAGGATGCAGATGGCAACCCCATTCCCGGTTACGAGTTGGCCAATTGCCAGGAGCAGTTTGGAGACACACTCAACCTCACGGTGAAATGGAACAAGGGAAATTCCTTGGGGGATCTTGCCGGTCAGGCAGTGCGTCTTCGTTTCGAGATCAAAGACGCTGACCTCTACTCGTTTCAGTTTAATGCGTCTCATTGATTCAGGGAAAATGTTCCGCGAGATCACGGAAGCAAAAGCGCCGTGAGCACGCCGGGCCTACGCGACTTCACGGATCCCGCGAGATTTGAAATCTCTGCGGCCGACCTCGAGTTGTTCGAGCAAAAGCTCGGCGGCTTCATCCCGCCAAACGCCTTCGATGCCCACGCGCATTGGTATGATTTGCGGCATATCGATGTCGAGGCCGCCGCGCCGGAGGTGGGCCACGACGCGATGCTCGCGAGCATGCGGCAGTGGATGGGTGACGCGGTTTTGACAGACGGACTGTTCTTCGGTTTTCCCGTGAGCGAACTCGACTGCGCCGCTGCCAATCGTTTTGTGGCCGATGAAATCAAGGCGCACCCGAACTGCCGCGGGCTGATGCTCATTCGGCCCGATGACGATCCCGCCGAAGTCGAGGCCGTGTTGCTCGAAAACAATTTTTCTGGCTTCAAAGTTTACCACGTTTTCGTCGAACGCGAGGATCAGTTCAACGCGGAGCAAGGCGAGTTTCTGCCCGAGTGGGCGTGGGAACTGGCGCACCGGCACGGGCTATGGATCACGATGCACATGGTGCTGCCTAAGGCGCTGAGCGATCCGCGCAACCTCGCGTACATCCAAACGCAATGCCGCCGGCACCCCAACGCGCGCCTCGTGCTGGCCCACGCCGCGCGCGGTTTTAATGCGGCGCACACGACCGACGCCATCGACGATCTGCGTGGCATCGACAATGTTTTTTTTGACACGTCGGCCATCTGCGAACCGGCGGCGTTCGAGGCGATCCTTCGCGCCACTGGCACCACGCGGTTGATGTACGGCAGCGATTTTCCCGTGTCGGAATTGCGCGGCACGGCGCTCTCCGTCGGCGACGGCTTTCTGTGGCTATACGGGCACAGCCTCGACTGGGACGCGTGGCCGCACGGTCGGCCGGTGCCGGTGGGCATCGAGTCGCTGCT
>DQLO01000006.1 GCA_015660155.1 Verrucomicrobiota bacterium | reverse complement strand
TGAGTTGGCTGGAATTTTGCCCGGAAATTTTTGGGGATTGTTTTGGTTTTTGGCTCGTGTGTACCACGCGATAAATCCGGCCCAGCCCAATCGGCGCATCGAGTTTGCGTTCGATGATTTGTTTGCGCAGGAACGAAGTCACATAATGTTTGTGCTGCAAAATGCCGCGGTACATGTCCACGATGTACAGGCAACCATCGGGGCCGTTGACCATATTCACGGGGCGAAACCGCTCGTCGGTGGAAGTCAACCACTCGGCTTTATCGTATGCGTTTCGCGCATTGGGCATTCCGTCCGCCTTCCACGTGATGCGTTGGTGGCGAATCATATTGCCGCTCGGCTCCGGGATAAACGCGTCGCCCACCATCGCGGTGGGATATTGGTCGCCGCGATAAATCACCGGCCCGCACGCCGCCGTCCACGTGGCCAAATGGCCGTCGCGCAACATCGGTTTTTGGTAGCCGCGATTGATGCCCGGATTCACACGGGCCGTCCACACCGTGCGCTCATTAAAGAACGGCACATTCACCCCGTGCCGCGAAGGATGATGCGGATTGCGCACGGAATAATGACCGGCAATAAGATCGCCGTACAATGGATTGGAATTGTTGTTAAAATAAATGCGCCCGTAATTATCCTGCGTGATTCCCCATTGGCCGCGCGAGCGGGTGTTGTGAACCACCCATTTGCCATCAATGAAGCGCAGGCGTTTGCTGGATTTCGCATTGTAAAGCCAGTTGTCGAGGCCGGGCATCAGGCCATTCTCGGTGTGCTCCACCGGGCCTTGGGTCGCGTAGTTTTTTAGGACTGCCGTTTTTTTGTCCGCCTTGAGATCGCCATCGGTGTCCTCACAAAACCAAAGCGTCGGCGGCTCGGCCACGAGCACGCCGCCTTTTACCAAAGCAATAGCGCGGGGCATTTGCAGGCCCGTTAGAAAATCCGTGCGCTTGTCCATTCGGCCGTCGCCGTTGGTATCCTCCAAAACTCCCACGCGCCCGGTGCGAGCATCTTCGCCCGTGCCGTCCACATTAGGCATAAAAGCGCGCATCTCCACCACCCACATTCGGCCATCGGCATCGAAGGCCATTGCCACGGGGTCGTGGATCAACGGATCGGCTGCGGCAATCTCGATGCGGAACCCCGGCGCGAGCTTGAAACTCTCGAGCGCCTGCGCAGGCGTAAGCGTCGGCGCGGGCGGCACGTTCATCGTGCGCCACACTTCGGGCTGTTCCTGCCCTTTGCGGTCGCCCCGTTGGGCGGATGCGGTAAAACCCGCTGTCAACAGCGCGGTGAGTGTGATTGCAAAAATCCTGTTCATATTCCAAAAGCGGCGCACCGTACTGGGCGCGGCACTTACTGACAAGACGCGATTAGATTGTGAATCATTCGCACTTGTTCAAAATTTCGCTCCGCCTTTCACTGGCCGTCCAATGAGGACACTGAAGAACTCCATTATTGTGGCTGGTTTGGCAATGACATTTCTGACCGGCTGTTTCACCACCCAAGACGGCAAATCGAATCTCACGATGATCCCCGGCCGCTCGGACGCATTCCAACTCCGCCCCAACTGGCCGCCGGCTCAGGCGATGCAGGCGGTACAGGAAGTGTTGGCGCTGGAAGGCACGATCACGTCGATCGAAGCCACGAAAAACACCGTGACCGCCCGCGTGAATGAACGTTACGTTTGGGTGAAAGTGCAAACCGATCCGGAGTCGCCGGACATTTCGCTGATCACGTTTCAGGTGCGCACCAAATGGCGCAACCCAGATCTCGCATTGGCCAACCGGCTGATGTCCATGACCGTGGCGCAGCTCGGCACGTACACCCGCCCGACCGCCGCGGCCGTGAGCAACTGATTGAGCTAGCGATCTTTCCATTTTGTAAGCCGCGTGCCCGCCGCTTCGGCGAGCGCGGTGTTGGGAAAGAGCGCAATGACTTGCTGCATCGCCGCGCGCGCGCCCGCGATGTTATCCAGCTTCACGTGCCAGTCCGCCGCCATGTTCAGCCAACGGCACACGTCACGCGTTTGTTGGAAGGGGCGCTGAATTAACGTGTTGAGTTCTTCCCACGCGCGCTTGGGTTGATCGTAGCGCTCAAAATAAACGCACGCCAATTTTTCGCGCGTGTCGTTGTCCAGCGGATGTTCCTCCAGTTGCTTGAGGCAATCGCTCACCACTTGGCCTGCATCGCGCGAGTCATTGTATTCGATGAAGGCATCCATCCGCGCGAGGCGTTGGGCGGTAAGCAGTTCCGCGCCGGTGTTCGGGAAGCGTTGCAAAATGCCCCGCAACGTAGCACGCGCGGCATCCTTGTCTTCCGCGTATTTTAACTGCCAATCCGCCAGCGTATTCATGGCGCGAGTGAGCTGACCAATGGCGTGATGGTCCTGCGCGAAGATCGTGCGCAAGGTGGCGGCGGAGGCTGGGAAGTCCTTGAGCGTTTCCACTTGGATTTCCGCCATCAGCATTTGGCCCTCAAAATCGCCGGGGAAACGCGTGAGTTGATCCTCAATTTCCACAATCGCCCCTTCCGGATCGCCGCGATGGCGCTTGGTTTCCGCCACGGAATAATAGGGCTTTGGCTCGATTTCTTCGCCTTCACCGGTCATCCAATTCATCACGCCGCCCATAAACAAATCAGAAACACTTCTGATCCAAATAAAGCCCAACAACACTCCGGGAACAATTGCCAACAACATTCCAACTTTGCCCATGCTGGTACAAGCGAAGAAAATAATGAGCATCAACACCGAGGCCCCCACCTTGAACACCATCGGCCCCACCGGATCGTGTTCGTTTTTTTGCTGGCGATGGTGGTTGAGAAAAGTCGCGCCGACAAACAGCGCCACGCCGCCCACCACGGATAAAAGACAAACCCAGCCCATCACTTACGCGGCGCGCGCAGGTCGAATTGGATTTGGGTGCGCGCATCGGTCACGTCATTGCGCAGCTCCAACTCACGCAACTGCCACTCGCCCTCAAATTTTTTGAACGACTTGGCCTGAAACAATTTCACCCGCTTCCCCCCGCGATACGCCTCCACGCAAAGCAACGCGCGGTTGTGAATTTCCACCCAACACTTCACGTGACTGTAACCGCCGGGCAACACCTTCGCCGGTTTGCTCAAAAGGATGTTGCACGTTTCACGCAAACGCGACGCGCGACCAATCACTTGTTGGTTGGGCCATTGCAAAAATTCCAGCCCTAAATCGCCCAAGGTGAAATCAGATCCGGCGAAAATTTGGTTCAGTTGTTCGCCTTCCATTTTCTTTCCCACCTTTGCACCGGGTGCTTTGAAAAAATACTCGTTGGGTTTGTTCGGTGTCTTGCGGATTTGCAAAGTGCCTTTGGCGGTTTCAAATATTTCCACCTGCGCTGCGCCATCGGCTTTGGCGCGAAAGGTCACCGGCACATTCTCGCGTTTGCCGCGCGGCTTGCGAATGCGGAGGTTGCCTTTGATTTCCTCTTGGTTCACCAACCGCATCCCGCGCAAACTTTCCGCCAACGCCACGCCCATCGTCTTTTGCCCGGCGACATCCGCGGGCACCGGCGGCAATGGCTTCCCCTTGTCGGCCGCCTGCACCATGGAGGTGATAATTAAGAAAAAGATAAATCGTTTCATAGCTTGTGACCTCTCGCCACAAGTTAAACCCACCCCACGCTTCTCGCAAGGCAAGGTTGTTGGTGTGACATCCACTGGGTTTCAATTGGCGCAACTGTGCCATTGTGGCACTGATTGTTGGGGGTGTTTTGAGAGTTTACCCTGTTTTTTGGGGAAAAATGAATGGCATAGGTTTTGCTTTATAGAGTTGGCTTTCCGTGCAGTGGCACAGTGGAAAGCGATTTGGAGACTATTTTATGGCGAAGATATTAGGCATTGATTTGGGCACGACGAATTCCTGCATGTCCGTGATGGACGCCGGGGAGGCGACGGTGCTGGAGAATTCGGAGGGCAAGCGCACGACGCCTTCGGTGGTGGCGTTTGGCAAGGGCGGCGAACGGTTGGTGGGCGATGCGGCGAAGCGGCAGGCGGTGACCAATCCGAGCAACACGATTTACTCCGCCAAGCGTTTCATTGGGCGCAAGTTCGTTGAGGTGAAAGAGGAATCCAAACGGATGCCGTACAAAGTGGTTTCCGGCAATAACGGCGACGCCGCGATTGAAGTGGAAGTGGACGGCGAAAAGAAAACGTACAGCCCGCAAGAGCTGGCCTCGATGGTGCTCGCCAAACTGAAGGCGGATGCGGAGATGCGTTTGGGCGAGACCATCACGCAAGCGGTCATTACCGTGCCGGCGTATTTCAATGACACCCAACGGCAAGCCACCAAGGACGCCGGCAAGATCGCCGGCCTTGAGGTGTTGCGGATCATCAACGAACCCACCGCCGCTTCGCTGGCGTATGGGCTTGATAAAAAGAACGAAGAGAAAATTGCCGTTTACGATTTAGGCGGCGGCACGTTTGATATTTCGATTTTGGAAATCGGCGACAAAGTGTTTGAGGTGAAGGCCACCAACGGCGACACCCATCTCGGCGGCGACGATTGGGACAACGCGATCATCGACTGGGTGGTGGCAGAATTTAAGAGCGACAGCAGCATCGACCTCACCGGCCAAGCCGACGCCATGCAGCGCATCAAGGAAGAAGCCGAGAAGGCGAAGATTGCTCTGTCCAGCACGCAGACTTACGAAATCAGTTTGCCGTTCATTACGGCCGATCAATCCGGGCCGAAGCACATCAAGGTGGAACTTACCCGCGCGAAGCTGGAACAGCTCACGGACGATTTATTCGAGCGCACCACCGCACCGGTGAAGGCGTGTATGCGCGATGCGGAACTCAGCTCTGGCGAAATCGACGAACTCGTGCTCGTCGGCGGCATGACTCGTATGCCCCGCGTGGTGGATACCGCCAAGGCGTTGCTCGGCAAACAACCGAATCAAGGCGTGAACCCCGACGAAGTCGTGGCCATCGGCGCGGCGATTCAGGGTGGCGTGCTGAATAAAGACGAGGGTTTGGACAGCGTGTTGTTGCTGGACGTGACGCCGCTTTCGCTCGGCATCGAAACCGAGGGCGGCATTTTCACCAAGCTCATCGACCGCAACACCACGGTGCCGGCGAAGAAATCCAATGTTTTCTCGACTGCGGCGGACAATCAACCGGCGGTGGATGTGGTGGTGTTCCAAGGCGAACGCCCGATGGCGACTGACAATAAAAAGCTCGGCAACTTCAAGCTGGACGGCATCGACTCCGCCCCGCGCGGAATGCCGCAGATTGAAGTGAGTTTCGATATCGACGCCAACGGCATTTTACACGTGAGCGCCAAAGATAAAAATACCGGCAAGGAACAGAAAATCACCATCAAGGATTCCAGCGGTCTTTCGGATGACGAAATTGAGCGCATGAAGCGCGAGGCGGAAGAAAACGCCGACGCCGACAAGCAACGGCAAGAGCAGGTGGAAGCTCGCAATGAAGCGGATACCGGCGTGTACGCTGCTGAAAAATTACTGAAAGAAAATGGCGACAAACTTTCTGACGACACCAAGGCTAATCTCGAAAAAGCCACGGAAGAATTGAAAGAAAATTTGAAGGGCGACGACAAGGAAGCTATCAAGTCCGCCAACGAAAAATTACAGGAAGCCGTGCAAGCGGCGGCCGGTGAGGTTTACAAAGCCACCACTGAGGCTGAGCAAGCCGAAAGCGGGCAACCTGCCGCCGGCGGAGATTCTGAGAAAAAGGACGAGGGCCCGGTGGTCGACGCCGAGGTCGTTGAAGAAGAGAAGGCATAAATTTCCCGCGGCGAGTGTCGCGGGGGGTTTCAATCACATCAACCCAAAACAACAAAACACAGAAAAACCATGGCACTAAAGATTAAACCCCTTGGCGATCGGATCCTTGTGGAACCGGTTGAAGAGGCCGAAGTGAAAAAGGGCGGAATCATTATCCCCGATTCCGCGAAAGAAAAACCGCAGGAAAGCAAAGTCATCGCGCTGGGCACCGGCAAGACGGACGACAACGGCAAGAAGGTTCCCTTTGAAGTAAAAAAAGGCGACATCATCTTGACCAACAAGTACGGCGGAACTGAAATCAAACTCGACGGCAAGGAATACAAAATCCTGAACCAGGACGACATCCTGGCGATCGTCGGCTAACCCCTATTATTTAAAGAAAGAAAAACATGTCAGCCAAACAACTTGTATTCGACGAAAAAGCCCGCCAGGGAATCCTGCGCGGTGTTGAAAAACTCGCCAAAGCGGTGAAAGTCACGCTCGGCCCCAAAGGCCGCAACGTGCTCATCGACAAAAAATTCGGCTCCCCCACTGCCACCAAAGACGGTGTCACCGTGGCCAAGGAGATCGAACTGGAATGCCCCTTTGAAAATATGGGCGCGCAAATGGTCCGCGAGACCGCCAGCAAAACCAGCGACGTGGCCGGCGATGGCACCACCACCGCCACCGTGCTCGCCGAGGCCATCTATCGCGAAGGCCTTCGCAGCGTGACGGCCGGTGCGAGCCCGATTCACATCCAGCGCGGTGTGCAAAAGGCCGTGGACGCCGCCGTGGCTCACCTTGCCAAGATCTCTCAAAAGGTCACCAGCAAGTCTGAGATCAAACAGGTCGCCACCGTGTCCGCCAACTGGGAATCCACCATCGGCGAGATCATCGCCGACGCGATGGACCAAGTCGGCAAGGACGGCACCATCACCGTTGAGGAAGCTCGCTCCATCGAGACGACTCTTGAAGTGGTGGAAGGCATGCAGTTCGACAAGGGTTACCTCTCGCCGTACTTCATGACCGACGCCGACAGCCAAGTCGCAAAATATGAAGACTGCTACGTGTTGCTGTACGAGAAGAAAGTCAGCAACGTGAAAGACATTCAGCCCATCCTCGAGAAGGTTGTGGCGGCTGGCAACAAGCCGTTGCTGATCGTCGCTGAAGACGTCGAAGGCGAAGCGCTGGCTACCCTCGTGGTGAACCGTTTGCGCGGCACGCTCAAGGTGGTCGCAGTGAAAGCCCCCGGCTTTGGCGATCGTCGCAAGGCGATGATGGAAGACATTGCCATCCTCACCGGCGGCAAGTTCATCACCGAAGACCTCGGCGTGAAACTCGAAGGCATCGAACTCGGCGATCTCGGCACTGTAACCAGCCTCGTGGTTGAAAAAGAAAACACCATCATCATCGATGGCGGCGGCAAAGCCAAAGAGATCAAAGGACGCATCGATCAGATCCGTCGTCAGATCGAAGAAACCACCAGCGATTACGACCGCGAGAAGCTCCAAGAGCGCCTCGCCAAGCTCGCCGGCGGTGTGGCCGTCATCAACGTGGGCGCCGCGACGGAGTCCGAGATGAAGGAGAAAAAAGCCCGCGTCGAGGACGCCCTGCATGCCACCCGCGCTGCGGTGGAAGAGGGCATCGTCCCCGGCGGTGGCGTGGCTCTGCTACGCTGTCTCCCAGCCGTTAAGAAAATCAACCTCGGAGGCGACGAGCAAATCGGCGTGGAAATCGTCCGGCACGCACTGGAATCCCCACTGCGCGCGCTGACCGACAACGCTGGCGTTGAAGGCGCCGTGGTCGTTCAAGAAGTGCTCTCTCGCAAGGGCAACATTGGCTACGACGTGGCCGCCGACAAATACACCGACCTCATGAAGGCCGGCGTCGTCGACCCCGCCAAGGTTACCCGCAGTGCGCTGCAGAACGCCGCGTCCATCGCGGCCCTGTTGCTCACCACCGAGTGCCTCATCACTGACGTGCCCGAGAAGGAAGCGCCCGGCGCTCCCGATCACGGCCACGATCACATGTAAACCACAGGCAAAATAATCACAACGGGGCCGGTTCGCCGGTCCCGTTTTTTTGTGCCCGCACGCCGCCGACCCTACTATAAACTTTCCTCAACTTTACAGTACCCAAGCCCAAATCAAATTTGCTATAGTCCCGGCGATGAAATCCCACCGTCTCCTCAAACGCGTTTTCAAAGACTCCTCCGTCCCAATCATCGCCAATGGAATGCACCTCTCCCCCTCCACCGTTTACAAATGGGCCGAGGCACCCGACACCGGCTCTGCCAGCGGCATTCCCAATCCCCTCGACCGCGCCCTCGCCCTGTACAACGCCACCAGCGACCCCCGCATCATCCATTGGTTATGCGAACAAACCGGCGGCTTTTACGTCGGCAACGCCGTCGCCGCCAGCAATGGCAAAACCCCGCAACGCCTTGCCCCCGCCACCAGCAAAGTCGTCAAACAATTTGCCGACCTTCTCTCGACCGTCGCCAGCGCCGCCTCCGATTCCAAAATCAACCAACGCGAAGCCCGCGCCATCCGGCGCGAATGGGAAAAACTAAAACGCGTCGCCGAAGGCTACGTAAAATGCTGCGAGCAGGGGAACTTCAAGCAACTCAACCGCGAAATGAAAATGCAAAAATAACTCAACACAACACGCCAAGGCGCATTACCGCCTCGCGTGTGAATTCTGCATCCCGATGCTCGATGGCGTGCCATCCCCGGGTTGCTGCTGCTGCCACGTTTTCCGGTCGGTCATCGAGGTAGAGGATTTCGTTGCCTTGGCAACCGGTGGTTTGTTCGAACACCTCGTAGATTTTTGGGTTGGGTTTTAGGGCGCGCACTTCGTGCGAGAGGATGTGGCCGGTGAAACGGGGCCAGAAATCGTAAGCGCGGATGATGTGGCGCACGGCCATTTCGTTGGTGTTGGAAAAGGTGTACGTGGGCAAACCGCTCGCGGCGAGTTTGGCGTGCATCGCGATGATTTCGTCGATGGGCGTGAAGATGTCTTCGAAGTAGGCGGCGAATTCGGGTTCGGTTCCGTCGAAGCCGGTTTCATTTTGGACGACGGTGAAAAACTCCGGTGAGGTGAGTTGGCCGCTTTCGTATTGAGCGAGCAGCGGGGATTGGTTGAGGAAAGCGTCCAGCGCGGGCACGTCCATTTGTGTGCGCGGGGCCATGCGGCGCACGA
>DQLO01000152.1 GCA_015660155.1 Verrucomicrobiota bacterium | reverse complement strand
CGTGGCGGCCAAAATATTCCGTGGTGGGCGGCGGCGTGTTCGATTTACGCCACGATGCTCAGCTCGCTGACCTTCGTGGCGCTGCCGGCGCTGGTGTACGCCACCGATTGGCTACTATATATAGGCATGCTGATGATCCCCGTCGTGGCGCCGCTGGCGATTTATGGGGCGATGCCTTTCTTCCGGCGCATCGACGCCACGAGCGCGTACGAATATCTTGGCAAACGTTTCAACCGACCGGTGCGGTTGATCGGCAGCGGGCTGTTCACGCTGTTTCACATCTCGCGCATGGGCATCGTGATGGCACTCACGGCACTGGCGCTCTCGGCGGTGACGCCGCTGACTCCATGGCAAAGCGTGCTCATCATGGGCGTGCTGTGTCTCATCTATTGCACGATGGGCGGCGTGGACGGCGGCTTCGGCGGAGTGCTCGACCTCGCGAAGGCCAACGACAAAATGACTTTGGTGAACCTCGATTTCAGTCCGGATAGTTTCACTGTGCTGGCGTTGTGGGTCGTCATCCTCGGCGGGATTGGCCAAAATCTTTCCAGCTACACTTCCGATCAAGCAGTCGTGCAGCGGTACATGACCACCAAAACCACCGCCGCCGCCGCGTGTTCCATTTGGGCCAACGGAATTATGGCGGCGTTCGGGTCGCTGCTGTTTTTCTTCATCGGCACGGGCTTGTACGCTTTTTACCATTCCAATCCCGCGCAACTGAATCCGACCATTCAAAACGACCAAGTCTTCCCGATGTTCATCGCCACCGAATTGCCCGTCGGCATCGCGGGCCTCATCGTGGCCGGCATCTTCGCGGCGGCGCAGTCGACGGTTTCCACTAGTATGAACTCCACCGCCACCACGCTCGTCACCGATTTTTTGCGCCCCTTCAATCGGTGCGATTCCGAGGCGGGTTATCTCAAAGCCGCGAAGCTGTTGACCTTCACGATGGGCGTGCTCGGCACGATGGCGGGATTACTTTTCATCAGCCCGGAAATCCGCTCCTTGATGAGCGAGTATTTCAAAGTCATCGGAATGTTTATGGGCGCGCTCGGCGGATTATTTTTGCTGGGCATCCTCACCACCCGCGCCCACGCGCGCGGCGCATTCATCGGCCTGCTCGGCGCCGTGGTGGTGATGATTTGGATTTGGCAAGCGACGGAAACCAACGGCTATCTTTACGCGCTCATCGGCATCACTTCGTGTCTCTTGATCGGCTATGCCGCGAGCGTGCTTTTGCCTTCCGAGGAAACTGATTTGGAAAATCTCACGCTACACACACTCACCAAAAACGCGAATGACTAGATTATTTTTAGTGTTGCTCTTGCCCGCCGTGGCTTGGGCGGATTTGAAAACCGGATTTGAAAAAGTCTCGGTCGGCGAGATTCGCGAAATCAAAACAACCGCCGGAATCTGGACAGCTGCGGCCGGTCACGCGGAAGTGACGGCGAAGTATCATTTCACCGGCAAGCAATGCCTCCACATTTTCGGCGGCAACAAGCGGCGGATCGAATTCACGCCAACTGCCGCGATCAAGTTGCCCGGGAAACTGGTGTTTCAAGCGGAACGCTGGACGTCGCGCGCGCCGTTTGCGTTTCGTGTGGAGGAGCGCGTGAACGGTAAGTGGGTTGAGATTTTTAATGGCGACCGCGCAGTGGTGGTGGGGCGTTCGTTCAAAAGTCGCGTGGTCATTCCGTTGGCGCGCAATCCGGAAAGACTGCGCTTCACTTGCACCAGCCCGGAGAGGTCGGGCATTCTCATCGATGACGTGGCTGTCGTTCCGGCTTCGCCCCAAAAAATCGCGGACATCACCGTCGAAGACGTGCAAGTACCGGTGTTGGTGGGGCTAGAGACCAATCCGTTGCTTCGCGTCCGCGTGGAAACGACCGGCGCGCTCAAGCCCATCACCTTAACCGAAGCGGCCGCGTTGTTGAGCGGCAGCATTGTGGAAAAAGATTTGGCGGCGGTGCAGTGGTTGGCTTCCGGCAGTTCAGCCAATTTCAGAGATGCCAAGCCGTTTGGGAAATCGGCGGCGGGCAAATCGGGCACGCATGTTTTTAGCGGCAAACATTCGCTCGGCGCGGGCGCAAATTATTTTTGGTTGTCGGTGAAGCTGAGCGAACGTGCCGACATCGATCACATTCTGAAAGTCTCGTGCGCGTATCTGAAATTTTCTGATGGCAAAATCCACAAACCGCATTCCGCCACCGGCGCGGTGCATCGGCTGGGCGTTGCCGTGCGGCAGCGTGGGCAGGGGGGCGTCCACACTTGCCGCATTCCCGGCCTCGCCACCACGCCGAAGGGCACGTTGATTGGTGTGTACGATTTGCGGCAACGCGGCGGCGGCGATTTGCCGGGCGACATCGACGTGGGCATGTCGCGCAGCACCGACGGCGGCCGCACGTGGGAACCGACGCGCGCGATCATGGACATGGGCCGCGACGCCAAGTGGCGCTACGACGGCATCGGCGACCCGGCGGTTTTGGTGGATCGCAACACCGGCACGATTTGGGTGGCGGCAACTTGGAGCCACGGCAACCGTTCGTGGCGAGGCTCCGGCCCGGGAATGAAGCCGGAGGAAACCGGCCAGTTGATGCTCGTGCGTTCGGATGACGACGGCGTGACGTGGTCCAAGCCCATCAACATCACCGCGCAAGTGAAGAAGCCGGAATGGTGTTTCATTTT
>DQLO01000293.1 GCA_015660155.1 Verrucomicrobiota bacterium | reverse complement strand
TGTTTCCACTCCGTAAAATCCACCGTCACGAATCCAATTAATCGGACACCTTGGCACCCATGAACCTTCGTTGTCACCACTGGTCAATTGACCATCTGGCCCAACACCCATGCCGTTGGGAGCACGGAAACCCGTAGCCACCACAGTGAGGGTTTTACCGTACTTATCGATTTTCATCAGGCTTCCTGCATGGCGTGAGATATTGCCATTACCTCCACCTCCACCGAAGCCGCGGCCACCTCCACGAACAGGACCAGCCTTGATGGTATAAAAGTTGCCTTCCTTATCCGTGTGCAAGTCGAACACAAACTCATGGAACCCCTGAGAGCTGGTGATCTCGTTGTTGAAGTTCTCATAGTAGTCGGCTTCGCCATCTTTGTTTAGATCGTGATAGCGAGTGATTTGGTCACGTCCGGAGGTGTAAATAACATCGTCCACAATTTTTAGGCCCAGTGTCTCAAACCCACCGCTGGCAAAGCGTGTCCACTTCAGGTCCTTGAGGTTTTCATTCTTCAAGCCGGTCACAACCCAAACATCACCATCCCATGTTGAAAGTGCCGCCCGATTGCCATCGCTGAAGAAATCCAACCCGCCAAAACGCACACGGCGATTCCACTGGTTCTTCTCCGGTGAAGTGATCACATCGGTCACATACGCGCCATCCGGTGTCTTGCTAGCGTTCATCACCCCTTGGGTCACCACCGGATCCGGCCAGCGATTCTTGCCCTCCTTACGGAACTCAGCCTTGGTCGATGCCTTGGCCAAGATGGCGAATTGGGCAAGATCGGCTTTGGCTCCTCTCCAGATGTGAATCTGTAATGTGCCGGATTTCGTTCCCTTGGCAAGCCTGGCCACAACGCGTTTATTTTCCTGCACCTCCAACACGCTGCCCTTGGGCGCATGCATCAGCGCCACTTGCGTGACTTGATCGCCAGCCACCAGAATCGCCACGCCATCTTCCATCCCACCCTTGGCGTTTTCCACTTCGCAAACCATTGTCACGAGGTCGGCAGAAATGTTCTCGTATTTAATGCTGCGCACAAAAATCGTCTGCCCATCCTTTTCGATACTTCCCGGTTGCTCAAGAATGCCCACACCGTGCACCCTATAGCTAAGCACCACTTGGTCATCCGCCACATAGTTGCCAAGCCATTGGACATGTTTACGAGGCAATGGGCCAAAAGGCTCGGGGCGTGAATCTGCAAAGGAGCCTTTGGCATCAGCCCAACCAGCGATGGGAGAGGTCCCAAATTTCTGCTCGCCTGCAATGCGCGGGCTGGCCCCGTGATTACCCTTAAAACTTACCCCATCTTCTGTGATATAGCCTCCGGTCCAACCAGCTGCCCAACGCAGCAAATCCGTGTCAAAACACATGAACGCCTCACGCCCGACAATGATGGCCATCCCCTTGTTCGCCACGTTGTTCTTAGGAAACTGCGTGCGAACGGCCGCCTTGGTGTAGGGAAAATCCGCCTGTAAATGCCGGGAAAGTTTCTGCTGCCAATCGGCCTTCTCCTGAGCTCGAACTCCCACAGAAAACGCCACGGTCAATGATAGAATGATACGTGCAATCATAATTAGTCATGAGAGCCGACGAACCTAGCAACAGATTATTCAACGACGAGGCAAATGCGCCTCCAAGCTTGACGCCTGTTTACCACGCTTCTAGGTTGGGCGGCCCCAAAAACGGGTTTTATCGTGAATGTAAAAGTTGAAGTAATCGAACTGGCGCCGTGCAAAAAGCAGCTGCGCTTTGAACTGCCGGCGGAAGATGTGGACGCGGCATTCGCCGAAGTCACGCGCACGTTTCGCAAACAGGCCAACTTGCCGGGCTATCGCAAGGGCAAAGCGCCGGAGGCCAAAGTGGCGGCGCAGTTTGCCGGGAAAATTCTGGATCAAGTGCGCGAGCAGTTGCTCAATGACTGCTATCGCAAAGGCTTGGAGGATAACAAGATCCGGCCGCTGCTGCAGCCGGAGGTGGAGGAGGTAAACTTCAAACGCGGCGAGGCGTTAAATTTTTTGGCCACGGTGGAAACCGCGCCGGATTTTGAAATGCCGGAGTACAAAGGGCTCCCCGCCAAGAAACCCAAGCTGGAAGTTTCCGATGCCGATGTGGACAACGCGCTGAACAAACTCCGCGAAGGCCGCGCCGAATACAAAGAGCAGGAACGCGGCACGCAAGCGGGCGATTATGTGGTGGTCAGCTTCACCGGCACCAGCGACGGCAAACCGCTCACGGATTTCTCGCGCACCGCGCGCGGGATGACCAAGCAGGAAAATTTTCCGCTGCACGTGCACGCCGATGATCACGACCATTTTATCCCCGGCTTCACCAAACAACTTATCGGCGCCAAGCCCGGCGACGAACGCACGGTGACGGTCACCATCCCCGACGAGTTTCCCAGCCAACCGAAGTTGCAGGGGCTGAACGTGATTTACGAAGTGAAGGTGATGCAGGTGAAAGAAAAAGTGTTGCCCGAGTTGACCGAGGAATTTGCCAAAAGCTGGGAAGCGGAAAGCGTGGAGAAACTGCGCGAAGGCGTGCGGGACGATTTGAAGTCCAATCAGGAAGGTGAAGCAATGCGCGTCGTGCGAGCGCAAGTGCACGAGGAGTTAATGAAAAATGTGAGCTTTGCCGTGCCCGAACCCGTGCAGCAAAACGAGCTGCGCATCGTGGTTGAAAGCATGGTGCGTTCGCGCCGCGCCGGTGGCGCCTCGGAGGAAGACATCGAGAAGGCCAAGGAACAAATCACCGCCGAGGCTAATCCCATCGCCATGGATCGCTCGCGTTGGTTTTTCATCCACCCACGCATCGCCGAGGCTGAGAAGCTGGAAGTGTCCCGCGAAGAAGTGTTGCGCGTCATCGCCATGCAAGCCCAACAAATGGGCAAGGATCCCCAGCAACACATGAAAGAGCTGGCCGACAACAATCAGATCAGCGCCATCCAAAACCAAATCATGGAGCAAAAAGTCGTCGAGTTCATCGCCGAACACGCCGAGATCGAATTGGTCGACCCACCCGAGCCCGAACCCGCCGAGCACGACCACGGCCACTCGCACGGATGACCCAATAATTTTCAGAAACACGTATTGACGCCCGAGCGCGATCCCCTATCCTTCGCCCATGAAACCCACACTGCTGCACACCCTGTTTCCCGCGCTACTGCTGAGCCTTTTGTTCAGCGTCGGCTGTAAAAAAGACAAAGAAGAAGACGACAAAAAAGACGGAGCCTCCGATGGTGGCGGCACTCCCGGTGGAGGCGGAGGCGCTCCCGGTGGAGGTGGAGGGCCTGGTGGTCCCGGCGGTGGAGGTCCCGGAGGTGGAGACCCCGGCGAAGGTGAAGGAATGCCCGGCGGCCCCGGAGGCGGTGAATTTGGCGGAGGGCCAGGCGGAGGTGGAATTGGTGGCGGCCC
>DQLO01000199.1 GCA_015660155.1 Verrucomicrobiota bacterium | reverse complement strand
CTATGCGCTATGACTATGATGACCCGCCAAAAAGTAATGGACCAATATTTCATGGACGCGCGGCACAAGCTGATTGACATCGCCGCGTTCCTTGACCGTGTGGAAGGCGCGGAAGGCGATGAAGACTTCCGGATGACCGCCTTCCGCGACGCCATCAAGCACCTCGAAGATGGCGGCAACGACCGCGCCAAAGACGTGCTGATGGCGTTCAGCGATCCCACCGAAGAACCCATTGCGAAAGCACCAGGCAAAGGCGCTTGTGGCGCGTGGCCTGGCGAAAACGCTTAAGCGACGGCGATGCGTTTTATTGAACCTCACGCGCATATGGTCAGTCGCACGACTGACGACTATGCCGACATGGCGACCGCCGGTTGCGTGGCGCTTTGCGAGCCGGCATTTTGGGCTGGGTTTGATCGCAGCAGCGCGGATGGATTTCGGGATTACTTTCGGCAGCTCACCGAGTACGAGCCCAAGCGCGCGGCCAATTATGGCATCAAACATTTCACTTGGCTTTGTATTAACCCGAAGGAATCGGAGGACATGGCGTTGGCGAAGGATGTGCTCGAAGTGATTCCGGAATTTATGGACTGCCCAAATGTGCTGGGCATTGGCGAGATTGGGCTGAACAAAAATAGTCGCAACGAAGTGAAGGTGTTGGAGATGCACGTGAACCTCGCCGCTTCGCACGACCAACTCATCCTCGTCCACACGCCCCATCTTGAGGACAAACACAAAGGCACGCGGTTGATTCTCGACGTCATAAAAAACGACAGCCGCATCAAACCCGAACGCGTGATGATCGATCACGTTGAGGAACACACCATCGGCATGGTGCTCGACGCCGGTCATTGGGGCGGCATGACGTTGTATCCCGAAAGCAAATGCTCCCCCGCGCGCGCCATCGACATGATCGAGCGCTTCGGCAGCGACCGCCTCTGGTGGGACGCCGCGTGCGACTGGGGCCCGAGCGTGCCGCTGGCGGTTCCGCGCACTGCTGTGGAAATGCGCCGACGCGGGCACGAGGAAGCGTTGATCGAGAAAGTGATTTTTGAAAATCCGAAGGCGTTTTTGAGCCAGAGTGAGCGGTTTCTGCTTTGAGAATCGGCTGCGTTCCCTCCACACTTCGCCCGTGAGGCTCAACCACAATCTCCAGCTCGCTTACTGCACCAACATCCATCGTGGAGAAAATTGGACGCAGACGTTTAAGTCGCTGCAAACCTACACGCTGGCGGTGCGCGATTCCGTGGCGGCGGGGCAGTCGTATGCGATTGGCTTGCGGCTGAGCGAAGTAGCCGCGCGGGAATTGAGCGAACCGGCAATCCTTGAAAATTTTCAGCAATGGCTTGCCGATGAAAACTGCTACGTGTTCACCATCAACGGTTTTCCCTTTGGAAATTTCCACGGCACGCGGGTGAAGGAGCAGGTTTATGTGCCGGACTGGACTTCGCCCGAGCGCCTCGAATACACAAACCGCCTTTTCGATTTGATTGCCGCGCTCGTGCCCGAAGGTGTGGAAGGCAGCGTGAGCACCTTGCCAGGATCGTTCAAGGAATTCATCACCGAGCCCGCGCAGGAACGAGCCATTCGCGACAATCTCTGGAAATGCGTGGAACACATCGCGAGCTTGAGCGAGCGCACCGGCAAAGCGCTGCACCTCGGATTGGAGCCGGAGCCGCTCGGTTATTTTGAAACCAGCGCGGAGACAATTGCCTTCTTCGAGAAACTGCGCGCGGAGCATTCCAATGATGCGCGGCTCGACGCCCATCTCGGCGTCAACTACGACACCTGCCATCTCGCCGTGGAATACGAGGAAGCCGACGACGCACTTGGCGCATTCCGCGCGGCCGGCATTCGCATCAGCAAACTGCACCTGAGCGCCGCGCTAAAAGTCACGCCCGATGCCGACACCCGCGCGCGGCTCAAGCCCTTTGAGGAGGATGTCTATTTGCACCAAGTCATCGAACGCCAACCCGACGGCACCCTCACGCGCCATCGCGATTTGGACGCGGCACTCGCAACCCATTCCGACGCCACCGAATGGCGCATTCATTTTCACATCCCGCTGCACTGTTCGGACGGCGAATGGTTCGCCAGCACGCGCGATCACATCGACGGCGTGCTCGATGCGTTGCAAACCGATCCGAGCCTTTGCTCGCATTTGGAAATGGAAACTTACACGTGGGAAGTGTTGCCTGCGGAAATGAAAAACCTCACCGTCGTCGAGCAACTCGTCAACGAATACGACTGGACGCTCGCCCAACTGCGCGCCCGCAACCTCGCATGAAAACGCTACGCGCATTATTAGTCCTCGGCCGCGTGAGCAATCTGCCCACCATTTGGAGCAACTGCCTTTGCGGCTGGCTCATCGGCGTGGGGCTCAGCGATTCGTTTCGGATGGATTGGGCAATGTTCGCGTGGCTCGCCAGCGGGGCCACCGCGATGTATCTCGGCGGGATGGTGCTCAATGATGCGTGCGACGTCGACTTCGATCGCGAGCATCGCCCCGAGCGGCCCATTCCCAGCGGGGCGATTGCGGAAAAAACAGTTTGGTATTTGGGCATCGGATTATTGGCGGCGGGCACGGGGTTGCTCGCGATTCCCGGCGGGGCCACGGCATTGTTGGCGCTGGCGTTGTTCAACTGCATTTTGCTTTATAACTTCATCCACAAAAAAACCGCGTGGTCGCCGGGGCTCATTGCGGTGTGTCGGTTGCTGCTCGTGGTATTGGCGGCGTGTTTTGCGTTTGGCACTACGGGCGAACCGGTGACTTTCTTCGCGCACGTTCACAGCGGCGCGGCGGTGTGGACGGCGCTGGTTTTGTTTGCGTACGTCGCCGGCTTGAGTTGTTTGGCAAAAGTGGAAAGCGCGGATGGGCCG
>DQLO01000341.1 GCA_015660155.1 Verrucomicrobiota bacterium | reverse complement strand
GCGGTCAAGTGGTACCAAAAATCCGCAATGGGCAATCATCCAGATGGACAATATTTGCTGGGCCTCGCGTTGAAAGAAGGCAGCGGTGTTCCGCGCGACCGCATTGAGGCGTTCAAGTGGCTGCAACTCGCTGCCGAGGGAGACAAAAGATACATCGAAACGCGCGATGATCTGGCGCTGTTATTGCCCGCCGAAATGGTTGCCGAAGGCAAGCGTCGCGCTGCGGAACATCATCAATATCACGGCGACGGCAAATAGCCTCGTCGCTTACCCACTCTCTCCAAAAATCATAGGACTGCGCCATGCGGCACGATGGCGTCTTTTTGTATAATGATAATGCCATCGCGCACCACATAACCATCGCCATCCTCGTTTTCCTCGTGGCCCTCGGGGCTGATAATGCAGTTGTCGCCGATGCGCGCGTTCTTATCGATGATGGCATTTTCGATGCGCGTATTGCTGCCGATGCCGATGGCGGGGATATTTTGAGCGCGATGTTCCCTGATGGAATAATCGGTCTCGTAAAAATCTGCGCCCATCATCACCACCCGATGAAGCTTGGTGCCGGATCCCACGATACTGCGCACCCCCACAATGCTGTGGCTGATTTGCGCAAGGCTGATAATGCAACCATCGCTGAGCACTGCGTGGTCAATGGCCGCGCTGTTGATTTTGCTGGCGGGCAGAAAGCGCGGACGCGTGAAGATCGGCGCGGACATATCGAAGAAATTAAACTTGGGCAGTTCGCTGGCTGCATCAAGGTTGGCATCGAAAAACGTTTTGATCGTGCCGACATCCTCCCAATAGCCTTGGTATACGTGGGAAAATGACCGGCGCGTTTTTATGGCTTCGGGGATGATATGCTTGCCGAAGTCAGCGTGATCGCTGTCCAACAAATCCACGAGCACATCACGGTTGAAAATATAGATGCCCATTGACGCCAGAAACTGATCGTCGGTAGCTTTGATATCGAGATCGCGCCGAGTAGTGTCGGGCAGTCTCAACGAATCGATGACCGATTCTTCCTTGGGTTTTTCCACAAATTCCCGAATGCGATGATCTTCATCAATCTGCATAATACCAAACCCGCTGGCCGCTTCGCGGTTGACCGGAATGGTTGCCACCGTCAGCTCGGCCTTGTTGGCGATGTGTTCGTTAATCACCCTGCGAAAATCCATGTTGTACAATTGGTCGCCACTTAAAATAAGAATATGATCGAAGCGATGGTTTAGAAAATGCGTCATGTGCTTCCGCACCGCATCAGCCGTGCCTTGGAACCACGAGGAATCGGACAGCGTCTGCTCTGCCGCAAGAATTTCCACAAAGCCATGCGTGAAATGATCGAATTTATAAGATTGAGAAATATGCCGATGCAGCGAGGCGGAATTAAACTGCGTAAGCAAATAGACGCGCTTGAGCCCGGAATTGATGCAGTTGGAAATCGGAACATCAACCAGCCGATACTTGCCCGCAAGCGGCACGGCCGGCTTGGCCCGCTGGCGAGTGAGCGGAAATAACCGCGTGCCGCGCCCTCCGCCCATTACCACGGAAAGGACGCTATCAGGATCAAAAGGTTTGTGTTGCTCTTCAGGCATGAAAACACTGCTTGCTCACGGCGCATCCACCGCCCACATTGGGCGCGGCTCATGGCCCGCTACTTGTTGGGATGACCCGACCTTGCAACAATCGCAGGCGCAACGCGATAAAAAAACAATGGCACGTAAAATTCATCGCATCGGCATCATCGGCGGCAGTGGGCTTTACGATATCGAAGGCTTTCGTGGCAAGAAATGGGTGACCGTAAAAACCCCTTTCGGAAAACCGTCCGACCAATTTCTCACCGGCAAACTCGCCGGACGCGAGGTGGCCTTCCTCCCCCGCCACGGTCGCGGCCATCGCATTCTGCCCAGCGAGCTGAACCATCGCGCCAATCTTTGGGCCATGAAAAAGCTCGGCGTCCACTGGGTCATCAGCGTCAGCGCCGTCGGTTCGTTGCAAAAAAAATACCGGCCGTGCGACATCGTGCTGATTGACCAGTTTCTCGACCGCACCAAGCAATCAGCCAACCACACTTTTTTCGGGCGCGGCATCGCGGCGCACGTCGCCTTCGCCGATCCCATTTGCGAGGAGCTACGCCAACTCCTTCTCAAAAGTGCCAAGCGCAAAAAAGCTGCCGTCCACGACGGCGGCACTTACGTGAACATGGAAGGCCCCGCTTTCAGCACCCGTGCGGAGTCTGTCACCAATCATAAATTGAAATACGACGTCATCGGCATGACCAATCTCGGCGAAGCCAAATGCGCTCGCGAAGCGGAAATCGCCTACGCGACGATGGCGATGATTACCGATTACGATTGCTGGAAAACCGATGAAGCCCACGTGACCGTGGAGATGGTAATCGAAAATCTCACCCGCAACGCCGCCACCGCCAAAGCCGTGCTCGCCGATGTGATCCCCCGCATCCCTAAAACCCCCGCCGATTGGCCCTGTCACAGCGCACTCGAGAATGCGATTATGACCGACCGCAAAGTGTGGCCCACGAAGACGGTAAAAGAGTTGAAGCCGATTTTGGAGAAATACTTTTAGGCACTATTTGCGAGGCGGATATGCCTGCGGACCTTTCTGATACAGCACACCACGCGTCCGGGTTTTCATTCGATACACTTTGTCAAAACAAGTGATGTACATGAACTCAAGATTCGGCCCCGCGAAAGTCACGCTCGTCATGCCCTTGATTCCCGCCGGTCCGGGGATCACTCCGCTGATGCGTCCGGTGGGATCAAAATATTGCACGCCCAATTCGGTGGTCACAAAGTAGCGGCCAAAAGCATCCGTGATCATGCCATCGCCACGACAGGAGGTTTTGAATTTTGGCAGAATGCCCCGCTCCGCGCCGGGATCGGGCTTGCGGCGCATGGTCATGTACGGTTGCTTGAATTTCAAACTGCCATCTTTTTCCACGCGAAAGGTCCAGCAATGTTTGCCGTGAAAATCCGAAACCGCCAACGTGCCGTGATCGGGTGAAAGGCAAATCCCATTCGGCCCCGTGATGCCCACGTCGGCCACTTTTAATTCGCCGGTTTTCGTGCTCACAAAGGTCACCTGTTTCTTCAGCGTATCGGTGAAATACAGATAGCCCTTGTGCGTCACCACCAGATCATTCGGCCGCACGTCCTTGGCGAGCACGGTGATTTTGCTCGTCTTCACATCGATGCAAATCAATTCCCCCGTGCGTCCGCGGCAGGCGTATAATTTCCCATCCGGCCCAAACTTCATCCCGCTAATCCCTTTCGCGCCCTTGAGAAACGGCAACACCTTCCCGTCCGCACTCACCCGAAAAAGCCCCTGCTCGCTGCGCATGTCCGAGAAATAAAAATTGCCTTCGCCATCCGCCGTAGGTGCGTCAAAGAAACCCACCCCCTCCGCGACGAGTTGCCATTTCTCACCGGGAATCAGCACCTGCGATAACGGCATGTCCTGCGCCATGAGCCATCCGCTCAACGCCATCAATCCAACTAGCAGAATTCGTTTCATGGCCTTAATCCTTCTTCACATGATCCGCCCAAAGCCAGCGCAAGGCGTCGGGCAAGATTACGCCGCCGTGCTTCAGGCTATGTTTGCCCTCACCGTACACAAATTTGTGATCCCAATTCATGAACTTCAGCGCGGCGGCCATTTGTTCGTTGGCCAGCGGCCAGTGGCCGTGAGTGTTGTCGAGGTCGTTGCGGCCGTCCTGCAGGAAAACTTTCACCGGCTTGCGCGCCGTCTTGCGAATCCAACTTGGATACACGTGCCCACCGCGGATATTCGTGAAGCTACCGATCATGCTGTAAACTTTGCCGAACGCATCCGGCCGCTCCCACGCCACTGTGAACGCGCAGATGCCCCCGCTGCTCGCGCCGCAAATCGCGCGGTCGGCGGCCTTATCCGAGAGATTATATTTCGCACCCACCGCCGGTAACAATTCCTTCAGCACAAAGCGCGCGTACTGATCGCCAAGTGAATCGTACTCGAAACTGCGGTTGTTCGCCCGCCAGCGGTTGTCTGGAAACGCCTCGCCGCGATGGCCGGGATTCACAAAAATCCCAATCGTCACCGGCATCTCGCCCCGCGCGATGAGATTATCAAACACAATCGGCACGCGCACATCGCCGTCCTCTTTGACATACGCGTGCCCATCCTGAAACACCATCACGCACGCCGCCTGTTCCGGCTTGTATTGCGCGGGCACGTAC
Source organism: Verrucomicrobiota bacterium (assembly GCA_015660155.1). Taxonomy (GTDB): domain Bacteria; phylum Verrucomicrobiota; class Verrucomicrobiia; order Limisphaerales; family UBA1100; genus JACNJL01. Next base: position 2,263 of record DQLO01000341.1, on the reverse strand, counting down.
ACAAAAAACTCGCGCCGTGTACCCTTGAAAATTTTGCTTTCGAGAATGTGCTTCGTCACCTTCCCGCGCGGTACGTTTTTTTGCCGCTCGGAATCCTTGGTATATTTGTAAACGGGAATTTTCGGCGCTGCTTTTTTAACAGGCTTCACTTTCGCCGCACTGAAAATCCACTTCGCCGATTCTGGAAAAATGGAACCCCCATGCCGACCACTGTGGCCGTCCTCACCCCAAACCATTTTGTGCTCATAGCCTATATATTTTAACGCCTTGGACAGCTGCGCATTCGATAGCGGCCAGTGACCGTGCAAATTATCTAAATCGCGCCGGCCTTCCTGCAGCAGCACGCGTATGTTTTTCTTCTCCGTCTTACGAATCAGCGCCGGATAAACGTAGCCGCCGCGGATGTTTGTGAAGCTGCCGATGTGGCTAATGACGCCGCCAAAAAAATCCGGTCGATGCCAAGCAGCCGTGAACGCCGCAATGCCGCCAGAGCTGTTGCCGCAAATGGCACGCGCGCGCGGATCCTTCGCGATCACCAACTTGTGCTCCTTCGCCACCGCCGGCCACAACTCATTGATGATAAAATTCGCGTAATCCGCGCTCACGGTGTCGTACTCGAACGCTCGGTTTCGCCGGGGCTGGTTGCCCTTTTCCGCGCCCGGCACACTGCCCGGATTTACAAACAGACCAATCGTCACCGGTAATTCCTTCTTGTGGATGAGATTATCAAAAACAATCGGCACGCGCGTGTGCCCCTTCTCGCGCACAAACCCGCCGCCGTCCTGAAACACCATCAAGTTCGCCGACCGCTTCGGATCGTACTGCGCCGGGATGTAAACCCAATACGAACGCGTGGTGCCTGGGAACGCCTTGCAATTATTCCATGTCCCTTCAATCACTTTGCCGCGCGGCACGCCTTCCCTGCGCTGCGCATCCGGCCCCGGTCGATAATCTGCGGCCGATACCAAGCCGCACGTAAACAGAAAAAAAAGAATCGTTCTCATAAATGAATCGGTGGCGCGATTATCCTCCCGCGCGCGGGTTAATCAAGACAGGATCGTGCCCAGACGATCCCCCACTTTGGCGTAGAGTTCGCGCTGCTGCGCTGATTGTTCCAGCAAATCTTCATCCAACTTTACGCGGCCCGGCTCGAAAAGCGTCAACGTCGCAGAACCGCCGAAAGCAAAATAGCCTTTCTCCTCACCCTTGGCCACCGGCCGCGTGGGCACGAAAGTGTGATTGACGCTGCCGACATTCGTCGCGCCGATTTCCAGCATCAGCACTTTGCCAAATTGTTCAGATTCAATCTCGGTGATGAACCGTTTGTTTTCCCATAAAATCGACAACCGATCGCGCAGTGCCAGCGGGTTCACCGAGTACAATGGGCCGTTGATAAGCCGCGCCTCGCCCGGAATCCCCGCGACTGGAAAATGAAAACGATGGTAATCCACCGGACACAACCGCGAAAACACCGCCGCGCCATCCGCGAATCTTTCGGCCAGTTTTTGATCGCCTAACAGTTTGCTGAGATTGAATCGCTGCCCCTTCACAAACACTCCCTCCACCGCCGAGGCCTTGGCGAAGCCGAGATGACGGCCGTCGGCCGGGAACACCGCTGAGTCATCGGCCGCATCCACCGGACGTGCTTCAGGCTTGAGCTTGCGATAAAAGAAATCGTTAAACGAAGCAAAGTCATCGGCCGCTTTCACATGCTCACTCTCAACGATATCGTATTGTTTGATAAATGGTTTCACGCGCGAGGCGCTGCCCGTGGAATTCATCCGCCAGCCGTACCACCGCGAAAACCACGCACGCTTAGCCACCGCGTACAGCGCGATTTGGCCGAATGGATTGAACAGAATCCAGCGCAGCCATTGCTCGCCGTACACGACTTCCGTCTCCACCTCGCCGGTGGTGCGGTTGTAAAATTGGATTCCGGAGTCACCCATCAGCAACTCGTCGGCACGCCCGCAACCACTTCCACGCAATGCGGGATGGCCCCGACCACGAAACCGAGGCATTCAACCGCGCCTTTGGGTTTTCCGGGCAGACAAATCACCAGTGCGTTTCCAACAGCAACGGCGAGGTTTCGGGAAAGGATGGCGTTTTTTGTGATTTTTAATGACTCCATCCGCATCACTTCGCCGAAGCCCGGAAGCTCGCGGTCGGCGATTTCGCGCACGGCCTCGGGCGTGACATCGCGCGGCGCCACACCGGTACCACCGGTGGTCAGCACGAGGTGGCAACCCTTTGCAATCTGCTC
>DQLO01000015.1 GCA_015660155.1 Verrucomicrobiota bacterium | reverse complement strand
ATGGTCAATTGACCAGTGGTGACAACGAAGGTTCATGGGTGCCAAGGTGTCCGATTAATTGGATTCGTGACGGTGGATTTTACGGAGTGGAAACACTCGCACACAAAAAACCCGTGCCCAAACATGACAAGCCGCTTTGTTGGCTGGACAAGGGTTGGGATAATTCCGGCGGCGGGCAGGTTTGGGTCACCAGTGATAAGTGGGGCCCATTTCAAGGTGAATTGCTGCACACCAGCTATGGCCGTTCCTCGATCTATCTGGTGCTTAAAGAAGAGGTGAACGGCCAGATGCAGGGGGGAGTAGTGAAATTGCCGTTGCGCTTTACCTCCTCTGCAATGCGACCTCGATTTAATCCGAGTGATGGCCACCTGTATGTTGCCGGCCTGAAGGGCTGGCAGAGCAACGCGGCTCGCATTACGGGCCTTGATCGTATTCGTTATACAGGCAAGAAGGTGTACACCGTGCGCGGACTCAAGGTGAATAAGGCCGGCGTGCATCTTACCTTTACCCAACCGTTGGATGCGAAGTCGGCATCGGACTCAGAGAATTACGCCATCACCCGATGGAATTATCAGCGCACTCAGAATTATGGATCGCCAACCTTCAAGGTGAGCAATCCTAAGGAACGCGGAAACGAAGGAGTGAAGATTACCGGGGCCACACTTTCTGCCGACCGCAAAACCGTGACGCTTTCCGTAGTGGATCTTCAGCCATGTGATCAGCAGCTTATCAGGTTCAATATCGAGGCGGCTGATGGCACCCGTATCCGAACCGAGGTAATGCATACGATTCACGTCCTAAAATAACCACGGCCTTGTCTCTTTCCGGTGAACGCGCTAGAAGAGCGGCGGCTCCTTAGCATGCGAAAACCCATTGCCATCTGTATATTTGCATCAGTGATTTTCACCGGTGCGCAGGTCGCCGAGCCGCAGCCGGGTCTTGTGCTGACGTGGCAAGTTGGCGAGGTAAAGTCCTCAACTGTCGTGCCGAATCTTTGGCTATACGTTCCTGCCGGGAAACCGCCTTCACCCTTTGTGCCGCCGGGACGATTCACCGCCACTTTCGAGGGATTTGTGAACATTGATTTACGGGGCGATTATTCCTTCCACGCCACTGGTAAAGGCGGTGTGAAGTTGGAAGTGAACAATGCCGTGCTGCTCGATCTTAAAGGCATGGGTGGTGTGGCCAAAACAATAACCAAAACCGTGCGGCTCAACAAAGGCGCCAACGCCATCAAGGTCACATACAGCAGCCCAAGCAAAGGCGACGCGCAGTTGCGGATTTTCTGGAGCGAGTACCCGGACAAACCATTGCCGCACGAGCCCATTCGCAGCGGCCAACTCACGCATTTGCCCGGCGCGCCCCTTGCGCAGGCGAGCCTCGTGGAAACGGGACGTGAGATTTTCATCGAACACCGCTGCCAACGCTGCCACGTCAGCGAAGGCAAAGGCATTCCCGAACTGGCGATGAGCGGCCCGAGCTTCGCCGCCATTGGCGATCGCCGTCATCGCGACTGGATGGCCCAATGGGTTCTCAACCCCAAGGCCCAACGCAAAAGCTCGCGCATGCCCCAGCTGTTGCACGGCAAAACCGCCCCCGCCGATGCCGCCGCCATTGCCGCGTTTTTGGCCAGCCTCAAGGGGCCGCCCAAACCGTCGGTGGAATATCTGAAGCCTGACCTTGAAGCGGGCGAGGAATTGGCCGGCCAGCTTAATTGCGTCGGCTGCCACACGCTCCCCGGCGCGGCTGCGGTGGCCGGCAAACTTTCCCTCAGCCACGTGAACCGAAAATTTCCAGAGGGCGAGCTCGTTGGTTTTCTGCGCGCGCCGAACCGCCATTATGCGTGGACGCGAATGCCGAAGTTTGCCCTCACCGCCAAGGAGGCGTGGGACATTTCCCAATGGCTGCGCGTCAAAGCCCCCGCCCACGCCGAGCCAAAAATCGATGAAGACATCGCCGCCCTCGCGCTCGGCAAAAAACTTCTCACCACCCTCGGCTGCATCAATTGCCACAATCACGAAGGCGAAAATAAATTCACCGCGCCCAACCTCAGCGCGTTGACGCCCGAAAAATGGAAGGGCGGCTGCCTCGCTGAAGAGCCCGCGGGCAAGTCGCCGCACTTCGGTTTTGCCCCCGCCCAACGCGCCGCGCTGCGCGCCTTTGCCGCCACCGACCGCCAGTCGCTCCAGCGCCACGAGCCCGCCGAGTTTGCCCGCCGCCAAATCCGCGTGCTCAATTGCAACGCCTGCCACGGCGAACTCGACGGCTTTGCCAAGCTCGACCCCATCGGCCTCAAGCTCCGGCCTGAGTGGATGCAGTTGCTGCTCGCGGGCGACATCAAGCCGCGCCCGCGCCCGTGGTTGCCCCATCGCATGCCCGCCTTTCCCGCGCGCGCCAAGCCGCTGGCGCAAGGCCTCGCCCAAGCGCACGGGTACGCGCCTCGAACCATGCCGGAACCCGCGGCGGTGAATGCCGAACTCGCCGAGGTAGGCCGGCAATTGGTGGGCGTGGACGGCGGCTTTTCCTGCATCGCCTGTCACGGTGTGAAAAATCGCGAACCGCTGCAGGTCTTCGAGGCGCAGGGCATCAACTTTGCCCAAGTGGGCGCGCGCCTGCAGCCGGAGTTTTTTCTGCGCTGGATGCTCGATCCGCTCCGAGTGGATCCGCAAACTCGTATGCCAACTTATTTCGACAAAGACGCCCGCAGCGTGCTTGTCGACGTTCTCGAAGGCGACGCCAAGAAACAAATCGAGGCGATTCGCCAGTACCTTTTGCAGGGCAACAAAATGAAATTGCCTGTTATGCAGTAGCTCAATTTGAAAATGAAAAAGACAAACTTACTTCTAGCGGGCGCCTTATTCTTGGTGCTGAATCTCTCGGCCCAAGCTGAGGGCAAATGGATCACACTGTTCGACGGAAAAAAAGTTACGGGCCTTCGTGGTTACGGCCAGAAGGGATTCCCTGATGGCGGATGGAAGGTGGAGAATGGCACCATAAAAACCATTCCTCGCGGCAAGGGCGGCAAGCCGCGGGATCTGGCGACAGACATGAGCTACACTGATTTTGAATTCGAATGCGAATGGAAGGTTTCCCCCGGTGGCAACAGCGGTATTATGTATCGCGTGCTGGAACAGAAAACGCCGGCTTATGCCACCGGGCCTGAGCTT